>JAFOIS010000049.1 GCA_017420605.1 Lachnospiraceae bacterium
GGCTGCATGGCGAGATCGTGGGTCTGGGCTGCCAGGCGGCGATGCACGCGTATGAGCGTCCGGAGTTCGAAACGAAGAATTTCAAGCGCTACATGGCCGCGATTCATCAGCCGATGAGCCTCCGGGATCTCGGCATCGATCCTACGGACGAAGAGATCCGGCGCCTTGTCGACTGCATGATGGTCGTCTGGGGCAAGCACCCGGCCGAGCACTGGCAGATCATGTACGACGCCCTGCAGTATATCAAGGGCTGAGCTGGATCATACAAAAGCCGGAAAAAGCGGCTGTATTCGGGGGAATACCCATGGATACAGCCGCTTTTTGTATCAGAAACAACGGGTATTGTCATCCGGAATGCGCCGCGGTATCATGGATATAAGAAACAATCCGGAGGTGATGCGGGATGAGTGAGTATCTGGATCGGGCAAAGGCGCTGCGGGCGGATGTGACGCGCCATTATAACTGCGCGCAGGCGGTGCTCGTGCCGTTTGCGGACGCCGTCGGCGTGCCGGAGGAGGTGCTTTTCCGGACGGCCGCGAATTTCGGCAGCGGCATGCGGACGGGGGCGGTGTGCGGCGCGGTGACCGGGGCGCTTATGGCGCTCGGACTTATGGGGATCGAGGATCCCGCTGCCGTGCAGGCGCTTCTGCGTGCTGTCCGGGAGAAACATGAAGGCTGTATCGACTGCAGGGACCTTCTCCGGCTGAACGCACAGCGCGGCGGAGAAAGAAAACCGCACTGCGACGGCATGGTCTTTGAACTGGTGGAACTTACGGAACGGATCCGGAAAGAACACGGGCTGGATTGATATGAAATTAAAAGAACTTTTTCAGATCCCGGGACACGGCCGCAGTAAGGCCGGTGATCCGAAGACCTACGACCGCGAGCATAAAGTGCCGGTCATCCGCTGCAGCATCTGTACCGGAGAGAAGACCGCCGGTTTCCGCGACACAGAGTCCGGTCACTTCGAGGAGGTCATGCTGATACGCACCGAAACGGATCTTGACGAGTTCCGGCAGCGCTACGGCATCGAAGGAAAGATCGAAAAGATCTACTGAAAGGCTGCCGCGGCAAAAGAGGCGCAAAGGGAAGAGGATGGAAGAGAAGCTGGACTGCAGGACCCGGTATCCGGTCGTGCTCATCCACGGCGCGGGGTTCCGCGATCTTAAGTGGCCCGTCTACTGGGGCAGGATCCCCGCGGCGCTGGAAAAGCGCGGCGCAAGGATCTTCTACGGTCTGCAGGACTCGTGGGGGAGCGTTGAGACGAATGCGGAAGCGGTCGCGCGCCGGATCGACGGGATCCTTGCGGAAAGCGGCGCACAGAAGGTCAACCTGATCGCGCATTCCAAAGGCGGTCTCGACGCCCGGATGGCGGTCTCTTCGTTCGGCTGCGGCGGCAAGGTCGCATCCGTCACGACGGTGGCGACGCCGCATCACGGATCGAAGACCGTCGACCGGCTGTTTGCGCTGCCGCGTTCCTTCTGGAATACCGCCGCCTTTGCAGTCGATAACTGGATCCGCGTCGTCGGAGATAAAAAACCGGACTTCCTCCGTCTTAGCGAGGGCTTTACGACGGAGAGCATGGAGCGTTTCAACCGGGAAAATCCGGATGACCCGGATGTCTTCTATCAGAGCTTCGGCTGTGTGATGGGACATCCGTTTTCCGATATCCATCTTTCTACGGCAAATGCGATCGTGAACCGCATCGAAGGTCCGAACGACGGTCTGGTCTCGGCGGAGTCCGCAAGATGGGGCGAGAATTTCCGCATTCTGCGTTCCAACGCGTTCCGCGGGATCTCGCACCTTGACGCGATCGATCTTCGGCGGATGCCGTTTACCAAAAAGGAAGGCTCCGGCATTTCCGATATTTGTGATTTTTATGCCGGAGTCGTCCGGGAGCTTAAGGAGAGGGGACTTTGATGAGCGATTCGCTGCGGACAACGTTCAATGAGGATGCCGCAAATTACCAGGCCGCGCGTCCGGGGTATCCGGATGCGCTTTATGCGGATATCTTCCACTATATGGGGATAGAAGGGGAGGATACGGCCGGCGGCAGTAAACTTTACGCCATGGAGATCGGGATCGGGACCGGCCAGGCGACGGGACCTTTTCTGCTGAAACAGATCGACGTGACGGCCGTGGAGCTCGGGGACAATCTTGCACGGGCCGCCGCGGCGCGGTTTGCCGCATACAAAAACCTCCATGTGGTCGTCGGAGACGTCATGGAGGTCTATCCGGATCCCGCCCGGCCGCAGTTTGATCTCATCTATGCGGCGACCGCGTTCCACTGGCTTCCGGAGGCGGATTCCTACCGGAAAATGAGGGACCTGCTTCTTCCGGACGGCGTCCTTGCGCTTTTCTGGAATCATCCGAATATGCGCAATCCGGAGGATGAAACGAACCTGGCCGCCGGCGCGGTGTATGACCGGCTCCGGCCCTCGCCGGTGAAAAGAAAGCCGTTTACCGCGGAACAGACGGCGGCGCGGGAAGAAAAACTCAGGGAAAACGGCTTCCGGGACGTCGAAGTAAGGCTTTATGAGAGGATCCGCGAACTCAGTACGGAAGAGTATATCGCCCTCCTCAATACCTACTCCGACCACCGGGCGCTCGAGCCGGCCCTGAAGGCCCGTTTTGAATCCGAGATGCGGTCAGCGCTTGGGGAAGTCGGAGACCGCATCCGGATCTATGACACGATCGATCTGTATCTCGGAAGAAAGTGACGGAGGATCAGCCTGCAGCGATCCTGACAGCTTCTTCTTCGGTGAGGCCGACCGCGTCGAGAATATAAACGGCGTAGTGTTTTTCGCTCACAGCCGGCGCGGAGCTGTAACCGAGATCCAGAACCTTCACGGGATCGATCTTCTGCCAGAGGATCACGCTGATCTCCTGCGCGTCAAAGGCTTTGTTGTACTGCTCATAGCAGACAGCCTTGTCAAATCCTTCGACCGTAATGGATTTTACGATATCCGCTTCGTCTTTCGTCGGGAAATACATCTCATCGGTCTCCGCCAGATGGACGGTGTATGTGACCGGGCTTTTATCGGCCCTGAACCACTCCAGCGCATACCAGCCGATCTGGTTCTGGACGGAATCCGGCAGCGAAAAGCTCTTCAGCGTGTACCGGTCCGCACTTTCCGACGCAAGTTCTTTCCTTGCGGCGTAATCCTTTTCCGTCACATAGTATCCGGCCGTGAAGGACAGGTGTTCGTTATACTCCCCGGGGATCATGGACACATCCGGCAGCCGGATGCCAAGGCTATTGGGCAGGACGGTCTTCCTGCAGGTCTCATAATCCGTGGAAAAGCTTCCCTGTACGGCGGTGTAACGGGCGCCGTTGGCGCTGA
>JAFOIS010000050.1 GCA_017420605.1 Lachnospiraceae bacterium
GATACGCGGATCGCCGGCATGCTCTTTGTAGGAGACCAGAAGGTCGAGTTCGGAGTTCTCTTCGATCTCGACGCCGAGCTCATAGAGTCCCTTGATCGGGGCGTTGCAGGCGAAGAAATCCTGCGGACGCGGACCGAAGGTGATGATCTTGAGGTTCTTCACGCCGATGACCGCACGGGCGATCGGCAGGAAGTCCGCGATCATGCCGGCGATATCTTCCGCCGTGCCGACCGGGTATTCCGGGATATAGCCCTTAAGGTGCCGCATGCCGAGGTTATAGGAGCAGTTGAGCATACCGCAGTACGCGTCGCCGCGGCCGTTGATGAGGTCGCCGTCACCTTCGGCTGCCGCCACGAACATGCACGGGCCGTCGAAGTATTTCGCGATGAGGGTCTCGGGCGTTTCCGGGCCGAAGTTGCCGAGGAAGACGACGAGCGCGCTGCAGCCGGCAGCCTTGACGTCTTCGACCGCCTTCAGCATATCTTTTTCATTTTCCACGGTGACCGGGCACTCATAGATGCCTGCGCACTGTTTTACGATCGCTTCGCGGCGGGCAATGGAAAGGCCGATCGGGAAGCAGTCGCGGGATACGGCGATGATGCCGAGCTTGACTTCGGGAATGTTCTGCATAATTTCCTCCTTGTTTTCTGAAAATGACTGTATCCGGTGCTGTATATGTTCTTTTTTATGATTCAGCGATATCGATGTTGACGCCCCGAAGGCCGATATGCGCGCCGCCGGCGGCTTCACGCGAGGAAGGATGCGCAAGGAGCCACTTGTTACGGGCGGTCATCCAGGTATCCTCTTCACTCTTCGGCTCAAAAACCGGTTTTTCCGTATTGGTCCCCTTCGGCAGCACCACCGCCGCGCGGAAACCGTCTTCTTCCGGCACTTCGCAGGGCGCGTAATGGAGCGTCGTGGCATAGACCTCGACCGCAATGCCCTTCGGGACGCGGAAAGCCTTCACCTTCGCGGTATCGAGGACACCGTCCTCGATCTCCTCCTGTCTTGCGAGGAGAAGGATGAAATCCGATGAACCGAGGTTCACTTCGCTGTCCCGGTGATACTCAAGGCAGTTCAGCTTCGTATTGTGCCCCCAGCACATGCCGAGCTGGATGGGCATGCCGCCGAACGCGCGGTCGCGGAGGTCTTCGAAGATAGCGCACGCCTCCAGGCTTTCGATTCCCGGACGGTAGGCCGTGCCGCTCTCCGGCTGCGGGATCATTTCCATCGCCGCAAGAAGTTCCGCCGTATCGAAGCCGTCAAGGACCTTGCCGTACGGTTTGAACGCCGCGTCATATACGGAATAGATATGCATCGTCTTTTCTCCTTTTATGAATGGTTTTCCGGACGGGTATATCCCGCCGGGAAGGAATCTTACGCAAGCGCCGGGAATACGGCCCTGAGCGCCGGATAGATCTTCGCGAACTTCCGGTACTGCGCTTCATAGCGCGCGGCAAGGTCCGGATCGGGCAGGACGCTTGCGGTCGTGCGCACCAGCGCGTCCGCACACTCTTCCACGCTCTCAAACTGTCCGCAGCCCACCATGGCCAGCATGACCGCGCCGTAGCCGGGTCCCTCTTCCGTCTGCGGGATATCGAGACGGATGTTCAGGACGTTGGCAAGGATCTTCCGCCAGAGCGGGGATCTTGCGCCGCCGCCGCAGAGCATGGAGCTTTCAATCGGGATGCCGAGACTCCGTGCCACCTCGAAGGAATCCCGGATCGCGAACGCGACGCCCTCGAGGACCGCCTGCACATGGTCCGCGCGCGTCGTATCCATCGACATGCCGGTGAACGTCGCCCGCGCGTCCGTATCGTTGATCGGGGATCGCTCGCCCATCAGGTACGGCAGGAAGAAGACGCGGTTCCGGCCCAGCTTCTCCTCCGTGATGTCCGCCTGCTCCGCCGCGTAGTCCTTCGTCCGGAGGATCTCGTCGCACAGCCACTTGTTGCAGGAAGCCGCGGAGAGCATGCAGCCCATGAGGTGCCAGCCGCCGTCCGCGTGCGCGAACGCGTGCAGCGCGTTGTTCGGGTCGACGCCGAACTTCTTCGAGGAAATGAAGATCGTTCCGCTCGTGCCGAGCGAGATGTTGCAGCCGCCTTCTCCGACGACGCCGGTCCCGACCGCCGCCGCGGCATTGTCGCCGGCGCCCGCGACGACCCGGACGCCTTCCGGAAGGCCGAGGGAGGCCGCGACGCACGGCTTCACCGTCCCGATCACTTCAAAGCTTTCGAAAAGGCGCGGCATCTTATCCTTTGCTACGCCGCAGATCCCGAGCATCTCTTCCGACCAGCACTTGTGCGCGACGTCAAGAAGCAGCATGCCGCTCGCGTCGGAATAATCACAGGCGTGCACGCCGGTCAGCCGGTAATTGATATAGTCTTTCGGCAGCATGATCTTTTCGATCGCCGAAAATTTCTCCGGTTCGTTCTCTTTCATCCAGAGGATCTTCGGCGCCGTAAAGCCCGCGAAGGCGATATTCGCCGTCAGTTCGGAAAGCTTCTTTTTTCCGACGGCGGTATTGAGATAATCCGTCTCCTTTGACGTGCGGCCGTCGTTCCAGAGGATCGCGGGGCGGATGACCGCATCGTCCTTATCCAGCACGACGAGGCCGTGCATCTGGCCGCCGGCGCCGATCCCGGCGACTTTTGAGGCGTCAAAGCCGGAAAGGAGCTCGCCGATCCCTTCGGTTACTGCTTTCCACCATTCCCCGGGGTCCTGTTCCGACCAGCCCGGATGCGGAAAGATCAGCGGATATTCTTTCGTCACACTGTTTACGATCGCGCCTTCTTCGTCGGC
>JAFOIS010000051.1 GCA_017420605.1 Lachnospiraceae bacterium
AGATAAGTTTACGGGCTACGAGATGCGCCATTCATTGATGCCTTAAGGATGACCGGCAACATATAGATATGCGGGGTAGGCCGCTATACCGCCCCGCCACTCACCTCCACGTGCTCTGTAGTGTGCCGACCCTGCAAAAAAGAATATCAGGAATTGAGAATAGTAAAAAGAGCGAAAGCACCTCGGTTTTCATGACCCCATCGGTGCCTTTCGCCAGAAAGGCGGATAATAGATATGAACTATGCGGAAGAATCACTGAAGAAGCATGCAGAATGGAAGGGCAAGATCGAAGTCATCGCGACAGTGCCGGTGAATTCGTCGGAAGATCTTTCTCTCGCTTATACGCCCGGTGTTGCGCAGCCGTGCCTCGAGATCCAGAAGGATATCGATAAGAGCTATGAGCTGACCCGCCGCCATAATCTCTGCGCGGTCGTCACCGACGGCACCGCGGTCCTCGGCCTCGGCGATATCGGACCGGAAGCAGGCATGCCGGTCATGGAAGGCAAATGCGTTCTTTTCAAGGCCTTCGGCGGCGTCGACGCATTCCCGCTGTGCATCAAGTCCAAGGACGTCGATACGATCGTCGAGACGGTGTATCTTCTTTCCGGTTCCTTCGGCGGCATCAACCTCGAGGATATCGCGGCACCGCGCTGCTTCGAGATCGAGCGCAAACTGAAGGCGAAATGCGACATCCCGATCTTCCACGACGATCAGCACGGCACGGCGATCATTACGCTGGCCGGCCTCATGAACGCCCTGAAGCTCGTCGGCAAGAAGAAAGAGGACGTGAAGGTCGTCACCTCCGGCGCGGGCGCCGCGGCGATCTCCATCACGAAGCTCCTTCTGTCCGCCGGCTTTAAGAATATCATCATGACCGACCGCCGCGGCATCATTTATAAGGGCCGCAAGGAAGGCATGAACTGGATCAAAGAGGAAATGGCGGAAGAGACGAATCTCGGCGGCATGCAGGGAAGCCTTGCGGACGCGCTTGTCGGCGCGGATGTTTTCATCGGTGTTTCCGCCCCGGGTCTTGTAACGACCGAGATGGTAAAGACCATGAATAAGGACGCGATCGTCTTTGCCTGCGCGAACCCGACGCCGGAGATCTTCCCGGAAGACGCGAAGGCGGGCGGCGCAGCTGTCGTTTCCACCGGCCGTTCCGACTATCCGAACCAGATCAACAACGTGCTGGCGTTCCCGGGCATCTTCCGCGGCGCCTTCGACGTACGCGCGAGCGACATCAACGAGGAAATGAAGATGGCCGCGGCAAATGCCCTGGCGTCCCTCATTTCCGACGAGGAACTCTCCGCGGAATACATCATCCCGAAGGCCTTCGATCCGCGCGTAGCGCCGGCGGTATCGAAAGCGGTCGCGCAGGCGGCACGGGATTCCGGCGTTGCCAGGATCTGAGGAGGATAAACGCGTTCCTTCGGGGATGCGAAACAAAAGAAATCGGGACAGAGGCCAAAGCGCCTCTGTCTTTTCTTTACATTCTTTCCGAAAAATGCTAAAATAGCGTGATTTTGTTCAGGAAAGGAATTTGTATATGAAGATAAAAAGGGAAGACGTCCGGAATATCGCGATCATCGCGCACGTAGACCACGGCAAAACGACCCTTGTCGACGGCATGCTCCGCCAGAGCGGCGTGTTCCGCGCAGGACAGGAGGTCCGGGAGCGCGTTATGGACTCCGGCGATCTCGAACGCGAGCGGGGGATCACGATCCTCTCCAAAAATACGGCGATCGATTATAACGGCGTGAAGATCAACATCATCGATACGCCCGGCCATGCCGACTTCGGCGGCGAAGTCGAGCGGGTCCTCAAGATGGTGAACGGCGTCATTCTCCTCGTGGACGCGTTCGAAGGCACGATGCCGCAGACGAAGTTCGTGCTGAAGAAGGCGCTGGATCTGTCGCTTCCGGTCATCGTCTGCATCAACAAGATCGACAGGCCTGACGCGCGGCCGGACGAGGTCGTAGACGAGACGCTGGAACTGATGATGGATCTCGAGGCGTCTGACGCGCAGCTCGACTGCCCGTTCCTCTTCGCGTCGGCCAAACAGGGCACGTGCGTTCGGAATCTGGGGGACGAAGCGGTCGATCTCAAGCCGCTCTTCGACGCGATCATCGACTATATCCCCGCGCCCGAAGGCGATCCGGAGGCGGCGACGCAGGTCCTTATTTCCACGATCGACTACAACGACTATGTCGGGCGCATCGGGATCGGCAAGGTCGACAACGGCAGGATCCGTGTCGGACAGGATATCCTGCGGGTCAACTTCCATGATTCCTCCGTGCGTGTGCGGGAGCGTATCACCAAGCTGTACGTTTTCCGCGGCCTGGAACGCGTCGACGTCCAGGAGGCGGGGATCGGCGAGATCGTCGCGGTCTCGGGACTCGCGGACCTTCGGATCGGCGACACGATCTGCGGGACGGAAAACGTCGAGGCGATCCCGTTCCAGAAGATCACCGAACCCACGATTTCCATGAATTTCATCGTCAACGACAGTCCGCTCGCGGGGAAGGAAGGTACCTACTGCACGTCGCGGCAGATCCGCGACCGCCTGCTCCGGGAACTGAACACGGACGTTTCGCTCCGTGTGGAGGATACGGACAATACGGATACCTTCAAGGTCTCCGGACGCGGCGAGCTGCATCTTTCGGTCCTCATCGAGACGATGAGGCGCGAAGGCTATGAATTCGCGGTCAGCAAGCCCGAGGTCATCTATAAACAGGACGAACGGGGAAGAAAACTGGAGCCGATGGAAGTCGCGTATATCGACGTCCCGGAGGAATTTGCAGGTACGGTCATCGGCCAGCTTGCCGAGCGCAAGGCGGAACTGTCGGGCATGACGACGCTGGCGAACGGTACGTCGCGTCTGGAATTCAATACGCCCGCGCGGTCGCTCATCGGTTATCACGGCACGTTCCTTACCTCCACGAAGGGAACCGGGGTCCTCAATACGGTCTTCGACGAATACGCGCCTTATAAGGGCGATATCGAATACCGTAAGCAGGGGTCGCTCATCGCCTTCGAAGACGGCGAAGCCGTGACCTACGGTCTGTTTGCCGCCCAGGAGCGGGGCTCCCTCTTCATTGAGCCGGGCGAACGCGTCTACGCCGGCATGGTCGTGGGTGAAAACCCGAAGAACGAGGATATCGAGGTCAACGTCTGCAAGACGAAACACCTGACAAATACACGTTCCTCCAATGCCGATGAGGCTTTAAAGCTCGTGCCGGCCAGGAAGCTTTCCCTGGAGCAGGCGATCGACTTTATCGATACGGACGAGCTCCTGGAGATCACGCCGAAGCATCTGCGGATCCGGAAGAAGATCCTGGACGTCAAAATGCGCCGGCGCGCAGCTCACAAATAAACGGAGATCCGGTATCTTCCCGAAAAGGAAGACCGGATCTTTTTGCAGCCGCATTTTTATGGGAAAGGAGAGGTATCTGTGAAGATCGGTATTGTAAGTCATGAGGGAACGCCTAATCTTGCGGCGTTCTACCGGGATGGCTGGATCGCGCTCCGGGAAGTCCTGCCGAAAGTAGGCCGCATAGGCGTCAACGAGTTATCCGCGTTTATCAGACGGTACGGCAGCGACGTGGTCGCCCTGAACGGCGAGATCCTGAACTTCCTGAGTACCGGCGAGGGCAGTACGTATCTTCATCCGGTGACGGACCGCCTTGCCTATCTTCCGCCGGTCCCCGCCGTTCCGCGGCTCCTGACCGCGCGGGGCAACAGCGCCTGCTTTACGAGAGTGATCAAAATGAAGCTGCCGAAGCAGCCGACGCTCGAACAGCGTTTTAACTTTAACATGGTCGGCCACAACAGCACATGGCGCGTGCCGGAGGATCTTGCGGGCAGCGGCTGGAACTACGAAATGGTCGCCGTCATGGGATCGTCATGCCGTAATACGGATGAAGCGCACGCGCTGGATCACGTGTTCGGCTATACCAATATGCTGGACCACGGCTGCCGCCGGAAGAACTATCCGTTCGACAAAGGAAACCGCTGGGCGATCTCGGATGAGGAAAAGCAGTTCACGGACTGGGATTATGAAGGATCCTGCAACGGCAATACCCAGGGTCCCCTGCCGATCGGGCCGTACATCACGACGAAAGACGAGGTCGGCGATCCGCACGCGCTCATGATCGAAGAGCGGGAGAGCGGCAGGCTCCTTGCGCTGGGCAGTTCGGCCGCCGTGCTCTTTACGTTCCCGGAGATCATTTCCTATCTGAGCTCGTTTACGACGCTCAGACCCGGTGATATGCTCAGCTCCGCCTCCATCACGTACGACGGTTATCCCTACTGGGGAGAGGTCTTTCCGCCGGGCGCCTACTGGCAGGCAAAGATCGAAAAACTGGGCACGCTCCGTCTCAACATCGAAGATCACCGGAAGGAGGCCATGCAATGAGACGCTCCGATTATCCCCGTCCGTTCCAGACGATGCTGATCGACCTGAACACGCCGGCCGCCTATGCCGACGATGGCCTGCCGGTCCGCGCATATCCCCGGATCCTGCCGATCCCGCC
>JAFOIS010000052.1 GCA_017420605.1 Lachnospiraceae bacterium
GCGGTCCGGGAAGTGTACGGCGATATGAAGGTCCGGGGCATCCGGCTTACGGACGGACAGGAGATCGCGGTCGACGGCTTTTTCTGCCTGCGGAACGCGATCGCGCCTTCGACGCTCATCCCGGGGATCGAACTTGACGGACCGCATATCGTAGTGAACCGCTCCCAGGAGACGAACATCCCCGGCTGCTATGCGGCGGGCGACTGCACGGGGCGGCCGTATCAGCTTACGAAGGCGGTGGGAGAGGGCAACGTCGCCGCCCACGCCATGCTGGACTATCTTGCGAAGAAACCATAACGGAAAACCATAACGGACGCCGGGAAAAACGGTCCCGGCGGGACCGGCGCGGCAGAGGGCGCCGGGGAAGGAGCATCAGTGGATAAAGTCAGGGCATTCCTCAAACGGAAGGATATAGAGATCTCCGCGAAGCGGTACGGCATCGACGCCCTCGGCGCGATGGCGCAGGGTCTTTTCTGCTCGCTTCTCATCGGAACGATCATCAATACGATCGGGACCCAGTTTCACATCCCGTTCCTTACGTCGCCGGTAGCGACAATCGCGGGAGCGGAGTACACGGTCGGGGGCCTGGCTTCCGCGATGAGCGGTCCGGCCATGGCGGTCGCGATCGGCTACGCCCTGCACTGCCCGCCGCTCGTCCTGTTTTCGCTCATCGCTGTCGGTTTCGCGGCCAACGCGCTCGGCGGCGCCGGCGGCCCGCTGGCAGTCCTTTTCGTCGCGATCCTTGCCGCGGAGACCGGAAAAGCCGTGTCCAAGGAAACGAAGGTCGACATCCTTGTGACGCCGCTCGTCACGATCGGCATCGGCGTGCTGCTCTCCTGGGCGATCGCGCCGACGCTCGGCCGCATCGCCATGAAGCTCGGCGAACTCATCATGTGGGCGACGGAACTTCGGCCGTTCGTCATGGGGATCCTGGTCTCCGTGCTGGTCGGCATGGCCCTGACGCTCCCGATCTCGTCCGCCGCGATCTGCGCGGCGCTGGGGCTTACGGGGCTTGCGGGCGGCGCGGCGGTGGCCGGCTGCTGCGCGCAGATGGTCGGCTTCGCGGTCATGTCCTTCAAGGAGAACCGCTTCGGCGGCCTCATCTCCCAGGGCATCGGCACGTCCATGCTGCAGATGGGCAATATCGTGAAGAACCCGCGCATCTGGATCGCGCCGATCATAACGAGCGCCATCACGGGACCCCTTGCGACCTGCCTTTTCCGCATGGAAATGAACGGCGCCGCCGTTTCCTCCGGCATGGGCACCTGCGGCCTCGTCGGCCAGATCGGCGTCTATTCGGGGTGGGTAGCGGACGTTGCGTCCGGCGCGAAGGCGGCGATCACCGCCTGGGACTGGGCGGGCCTCATTCTGATCTCCTTTATTCTGCCGGCTGTGCTCTGCCCGCTCATCAACATGGTGCTCGTCAGGATCGGCTGGGTAAAAGAAGGAGACATGAAGATTTAAGAAAAATACCGTTTTTGTATCGATCGATACCGGTTTTGTTCATACATTGCCCGGACGGCTTGCTGCTGCCCGGGCGTTTTGTTACCGTGAAACCGCTGCAGGATGACTTACGGAACAACGCACGGGAAAGGACGGTCAGATGAACGATTACCGGTGGATCGAAGAGTACGGGAAGGCGAGGCGGCGCCTGTTTATCCGGGTAAGAAACATGGAGGCGCATAGAAAGGCAGTGTCGGCGCTGCCGCATGAGGAGATCCTGGATCTTGCCGTCACCTGCCATGTGTTTCTCGAAGAGAGCCTGCGGGGCATCTCCAGCTGTACCGTAACGGAAGACCTGCGCGGGGAGTATGGAGTAACGGCAGCCGAACTCATCCGCGACGCGACGGATAACGCGGCGTCGCTCTGCGGCTGGCAGATCCGGCCCATGACGGAGATGTCGGCATATCTTACGGGGGAGGACGTGCCGGTATTACAGGATGGCGCGGACGAGGTGCTGGTGATCACCAACCGGAAAATGCTCTACGGCGCCGCGGCCGTGTTCTACCCCGGTGTTGCGTCGGAGATCGCCTCGCGTTTTCAGGGATCTTATTTCCTTCTGCCTTCTTCGGTCCATGAAATGATCGCCGTTCCGGCAAAGGATCATGATCCGGCGTACCTTTCGCAGATGGTCCGTACGATCAACCGGACCGTCGTCGACACCGGAGACCGCCTGTCCGACCATGTGTATCTCTATGATACCGAAACCGGCACGTTCGTGATCGCGGAATGAACCGTAAGGGCCGAGGAAACGGTTGAGGAATAAGGGCGATACCGCTATAATTCATAGTATCGGAAATGCCTTTGGGCAGACAGAAAACGGTAAGAAAGCGGGATTTGATTGGCTAAGCAGGAGACAAAAACGAACGCGATGCGGATCCTCGAAGCGCAGGGGATCGCCTATACGCATTATGAATACGAATGCGACGAGTTTACCGACGGGAGTGAAACGGCAGACCGTCTCGGCCTTGCGCATGAGGAAGTATTCAAGACCCTCGTGGCTGTCGGCAATGACGGACAGCACTATGTCTACGTGATCCCGGTCGACGAATCGCTGGATCTCAAGAAATGCGCCCGCGTATCCGGCGTGAAGGCTGTGCAGCTCATCCATGTGAAGGAGCTGTTTCCGCTTACCGGATACGTCCGCGGGGGCTGTACGGCCATCGGCATGAAAAAGGCGTTCCCGGTCTGGATCGACGAGACGGCGCAGCTCTTTGACCGGATCTATGTGAGCGGCGGAAAGATCGGCTGCCAGCTGCACCTTGCGCCGGATGATCTTGCGCGGGCCGCGAACGCGTCCTACGCGGATCTCACGGAATAACAGAGCACGGCAGGGCAGGCAGTTCCGGCATACACGGAAGGAATGGAGCGGGAAATGAAAGCATATGACGTTCTTGTCGTCGGGGCAGGCCTTTACGGCGCGGTCTTTGCGGAACGCATGAAGGCGGCCGGAAAGCGCGTCCTGGTCATCGAGAAAAGGAACCATATCGCCGGAAACGCGTATACGGAAGACGTGGAGGGCATTGCGGTCCACCGTTACGGGGCGCATATCTTCCATACCAATGACCGGACCGTCTGGAATTATGTCAACCGCTTCGCGGATTTCAATCGGTATACCAATTCCCCTGTGGCGAACTATAAAGGAAAGCTTTTCTCGCTTCCCTTCAGTATGTATACCTTCAACGCCATGTGGGGCGTTACAACGCCGGAAGAGGCGGCCGAAAAGATCGAAGAGCAGAAGAAGGCCGCCGGCATCTCTAAGCCGGAAAACCTGGAGGAACAGGCCATCTCCCTGGTCGGCACGGACATTTACGAAGCGCTGGTCAAAGGCTATACGGAGAAACAGTGGGGAAGGGACTGCAGGGATCTTCCCGCGTCGATCATAAAGCGTCTCCCGGTGCGCTTCACTTTTGACAATAACTACTTCAATGCGCTGTATCAGGGCATCCCGGTCTGCGGTTACACGGCCATGTCCGCCAGGATGCTGGACGGGATCGAAGTGCGCCTTTGCGAGGACTACCTTGCGGACCGGAAAGCCTGGAACTCCATAGCGGATACAGTGGTCTTTACCGGGCCGGTCGACGCTTACTTCGATTACGCCTACGGACCGCTGGCCTACCGCAGCCTCCGTTTTGAAACGGAACTTCTGGATATCCCGAACTATCAGGGCAATGCGGTCGTAAACTATACGGACCGGGAAACGCCCTTTACCCGCATCGTCGAACATAAATGGTTCACCTTCGGCAAAGACCGGGACGGACAGGACCTGCCGAAGACCGTCATCAGCCGCGAATACAGCGCGGAATGGCGGGCACAGGGAAGTGCGGAGCCGTACTATCCGGTCGGGGACGCCGCAAATCTTGCACTGTATGAGAAATACCGCGCCGCCGCGGATCAGGAAGAGAGAGTGCTATTCGGCGGCCGCCTCGGCGAATACCGCTACTATGATATGGATCAGGTCATCGCGGCAGCGCTGAAAGCGGCAGGGAACCTGTAAGGTTTTTCCGGAGGCTCTCCGGCTTTTTCCAACATCAGTCTATCAGCGATCAATATTGACGGTACATCATAATTGATGTATTATACTTTGTGACGGAACTTTATGAGAATCTATGATTATACGACGTCAGGTGGAAAAAATCTGATCAAGGAGTATATTGAGACTTTGCCTGTTGAACGAAAAACGGAAATACTGGAAATCCGTCAGTTGATCAGACAAAAAGGGATGGATGCTTTTCCGTTGCTTGCTACAAGACAGCTTTTCAAAAAGTTGTGGGAGATAAAGATATCGCATGAAAGAATCATGTATGTCATTCAGGATGAAGACTCTGTGTACTTCCTGCATATTTGCAAAAAGCAAAAGGGAAAAGCAGAATTAAAGGAATTGGAAAAAGCAAAAGGACGCGCGAAAGCGGCAGGGCTTTTGTGAATGAGGTTACGAAGATGGCGTTTATCTTGGCGGATCTGGATAAAGAAAAAGAAGAACTGAACAGACTGATAGCGGAAAATGAAGATGCCAGAAAAGCACATGAAGAGTTTCAGGCCAGAATTGCCCTGCAGCAGCAACTGATCCAGATGCGCAAAGCAGAAAACATGACACAGACGGATGTAGCCAACGCGACCGGGTTGTCGCAGCAGGCAGTAAGCCGAATTGAAAGGGGTGCCGGAGCGACAATCAGCTCCCTGATCAAATACTTAATGGGGATCGGATATCGTATTGAATTGAAAAAGAACTGATGCAAGTGATGAGTATTACCGATATGACGGAGCGAGAAGCTCCGTCTTTTTTTCTGTAACAGGCGACAAAACGAAATCCGAAATCGTGCACGTACTGCAGCACACCCGGGAGAACAGCAGTTTTATTCATTATAGACGGCGATGCAAATCCAAAATCAAGAAATAACGAGCTTTCTGAGGTTGGACAAAAATGTATTCTTCGTAAGAGGGGCGGATAGTACGCTGTTTCTGTAACGAGTAGTCAAATTGTTTTACAACTGGAGGACAGGATCATGGGACTTTATGACGAATTTCGATTCAAACCCGGCAGCTGGCTGCCGCATTCGGAGCTTCCGCTTGAGGAACTGGAGCGCGTCCGCAACATCAAGCGCGAGGATATGGAATATACCAA
>JAFOIS010000053.1 GCA_017420605.1 Lachnospiraceae bacterium
CTCACAACGGAGGTCGGGTACGCGAACGGCCCGGACCGGGCGCCTTCCTATCAGGAGGTCTGCCGAAATTCCGGGCATGCCGAAACGGTCCGTATCGTTTACGACGAAGAGAAGCTGCCGCTTATAGAACTTCTCCGGTATTACTTTATGGTGATCGATCCCTTCTCGGTGAACCGGCAGGGCGAAGATGCCGGCATCCAGTACCGCACCGGCATTTTCTATACGGAGGAGGCGCAGCGGCCGGCCATAGAGGAGGCTGTGGACGAAGTGGAGCGTGCGGCGGGCGGAAAAAAGACCGCCGTTCTTACAGAGCCCCTCCGGAACTTCTTTTCCGCCGAAGAGTACCACCAGAAGTATCTCGAAAAGAACCCCGGCGGGTACTGCCATATCCCGGCGGCATATTTTTCGATCAGTAAGTAAGTTTCCGGACCCGGAACGGCGGAAGGCCGGCCGGGAACGCGTTTTTCAGGATCATTTTGAGGAGGTATTCCCGTATGAAAAAACACATTGTCTGCTTCGGCGACTCCAACACCCACGGCTACTGCGGCGATCCGGCGGATACCGCGGACGGCGGCGACCGGTTCAACGAAGACGAGAGGTATACCTGTCTTCTGCAGAAGAAGCTCGGCCCGGAGTACCTCGTGATCGAAGAAGGCCTCGGCGGACGGACCAGCGTGTTCGAAGATCCGCTGATGGAAGGCATGAGCGCGCTTCCCTATGTGACGCCCATGCTCATGTCGCACGAGCCGGTCGATCTTCTCGTCATCATGCTCGGGACCAACGATACCAAAGAGCGCTTCGGCTGCAATGCGGCGTGCATCGGCGTCGGGATGGGAAGACTGCTGAAGAAGGCGAAGGATACCGTCTGCTGGAGGGACGGCGTACCGAAGATCCTCCTCGTATGTCCGCCCGCGATCCGGGAAGAGATGCCCGAAGGCCCGTTCGGCGGGATCATGGGGGACGGCTGCGTTGAAAAGTCCCGGGAACTGCCGCCCTTTATGGAACAGGCTGCCGCCGAGAACGGGGCGTTATTCCTGAATGCGGCGGAATGCGAATTCAACGACGTCGACTATATGCATCTGACGCGGCGCGGACACAGCCAGCTGGCGGACCTGCTGTTTTCCGTGATAACGTCGGCCTCCATCTGAAGTTCAGCCACTCCGGCAGCAGCGGAAAAAAGCCGCAGCAGCGGAAAGAGCCGCGGCCGCGCACCGTCCATGGAAGGAAGGATAAAGCCTTGCGTTACCTTGGAATCGACATCGGATCCTCTTTTTTAAAGAGCGCGGTCCTCGATACGGATCAGATGCGTGTTCTGGACGCGGAGAGCGTCCCGACGCCGGCGTTCAAAGCCCTCGGTGCGAACCGCAGAGAGATCCCCATGGCGCGCCTTGCGGAAGAAGTGCGCGCGCTCATCGAGCGCGCGGCGGCAAAGGGGCCCGTGGACGGCGTCGTCTTCGACGTGCAGATGCACGGCTTCATGCTGTTTTCGCCGGACGGGACGCCGCTTACCGACTACATTTCCTGGCAGGATACGCGCGGCGTCGCGGAAGGATGGAACGGGCAGAGTGTGTTTGAATATCTGCGGGGCGAGGCGTTTGCGGCATATCTTGCGGAAGACGGCGTCATGCTCCGGCCGAACCACTCCGTCGTGCCGCTTGTGCATTTTCAAAGAGAGCGGGGCATTGCGCCCGGAACGCAGCTCGCCATGATCGGCGACGGACTTACGCGCCTTCTTTGCGGCACCCGGTGCGCCGTCCATCCGACCAACGGCGCGGCGACAGGGCTTTACAGCCTCCTCCGCTGTGACTGGAACCGGGAGTTTCTCGATACGCTCGGGCTGTCCGGCCTCGATCTTCCCCCGGTCACCGACTCCCGGGAACCGTATGCGGTCTATCAAAGCGCGGCCGGAAGAATCCCGATCTACGCGGCGATCGGCGACCAGCAGGCGGCGGTCCTCGGGATCGGCGCGCGGAAGAACGACGCCTTCATCAACATCGGCACCGGCGGGCAGGTCGGCTTCGTCACGGACGAATTCCTTCCGGGACAGTATGAAACGAGGCCGTTCTTCGTCGGCAATTATCTCAGGACCGTGACCCAGCTTCCGTCCGGCCGCGCGGTGAACGTGCTTGCGCAGTTCCTTCTGAGCATAGGCCGGGACGTTTTCGGTCCGGAAAAAGGAGAAGCGGGGACAGCGCAGGGCAGCTGCGGCCCGGAAGAAACCGGTGCGGCGGAAGAACGGCTCATGGAGCGTATCTGGCAGTACATGGATACCCAGGGACCGGACGCGGCGGACGTATCCCCGCTCGGCGTCAGCCTTGACTTTTTCGAGCCGGGAGGCGGGAGCGTGACCGGGATCACGGACAGCAATTTCACGGTCGGGAACCTTCTCCGGAGCACATACGGCGCGATCGCGGAACGGTATGCCGCGGAGGCGGAGCGGATCCATATAGCGGAGCATATGGCCGGGGAAGTGATCTGCACGGGAGGGATCCTGCGCAAGAATCCGCAGCTTTACCGCTGCATCGAAAATGCCCTACGGCGGCCCTGCCGCATCGCGGACTGCAAAAACGATACGATGCAGGGACTTCTTGCGTTCATGAGCGGAAGATAAACGCATTTGGCCGGCACTTGGGGCGCCGTCTCTTGCCCGGAGGCCGGCTTTCTGTTACCATATTGAGGGAAGACGGGCGGCCCGCGGCAAGGCGGGGTAAACGGCCGTCTTCGGGATATGTTTTCTGAGGACGGGAAAGATCATGAAAAGAATCGATAATCCGGAAGATAAGAAAAAGAAGAAAAACTGGGGGCTGTGGGTCCTTCTCGGGTTCATTGCCTTTATCATCATCGCGGTCTACGCGGTATTCCTGTTTTTCTACTCCAAGACGGTCTATCAGCGCGAGCGGAAAATGACGCCGGAGGCGTCGGCGTCCTCGATCCGGGAAGCGGCTTCGGAAGCGGAATCGGCTGCCGCGGAGAGAGGCGAGATCGTCGTCGGCCTTACGATCGAGGAAGAGGAGGCGGCGCGCCGTGCAATGCTCGTCACGGTCGATCCGCTGCCGCTCGACCAGATGGATGACACCTACAACATCCTGCTGATCGGTGTCGACCGCCGCGACCGGAGCTGGAACGGCAACTCGGACACGATGATCCTCATCACGCTGAACAACACCAAGAAGGTCATGTATATGACGTCGTTCATGCGCGACCTTTACGCCGACGTACCCGACTGGGGCATCCGGAAAATGAACTTCGCCTATGCGATCGGCGGCGGCGCGCTGCTGACGAAAGTGCTCGAACAGAACTACGGCGTCAAGATCGATAACTACGCCGCGGTCGACTTCATGGGCATGCAGAACATCGTGGACGTCATGGGCGGCATCGATATGGAGATCGCGGATTACGAGCTGCCGGCC
>JAFOIS010000054.1 GCA_017420605.1 Lachnospiraceae bacterium
ATACCGGCTTCACTTTTCCGGTCTGGATATACAGTTGTCCGTCGAAAATATTGACAGTGCCGAACGGGCGGACGCGGGGCTGATCGCCCTCGACCGTCGCGAGATAATAGACGCCTGCCTTCTTCAGAAACTCATACGTTCTTTCCATCATGCATCTCATGCCTTGCGGCATGGCCTCCTTTCGTCCATAAAAATCATGATAACCGCCGCCGGGTCAGACATACTGACCGGCTGCGGTTATTGTAACAGGAAAACGGCGGAAAAGGCAACACGGAACGCCGGGTGTTATCGTTTCTTATACAGTACGAGCTCCGGATCGGCACCGTCGCACCCGTATGTGCAGATCAGGATGAAGTCCATGTTCGCGAGAACGCCGAAGCACCGTTCCCCGCCGAATTCGGATTCCAGCTGGTTTCCGAGATAGGTCACGTTGTCGTTGAGGAACTTCACCTTCGCGCCGCCCGGCAGCGGATAGGCGAGATTTACGTACGACCCGACGAGTGCGTTCAGAGCTTCGACCTTCGGCATCCCTTCGATATGGAGATCGTTGATCTCATCGATGAGGCGCTGCTTGAATTCTTCAAACTGGCCGTTGTCGCTGAGTTCCTCATACCGTTTCCAGTAATCCAGCGTCGGCAGAAGTTGCTTCATGTACGCGCGGGCCGCTTCTTCGGAGAAGCTTTCATTGACCATGTGCGGGAGGCATACGCGGATCAGGTCGTCCATATCGCTGTAGGTGTAGGTACCGTCCGCGTAGCACCATTTGCAGTAGGACTCGTTGAGGGAACCGTCTTTGTTCCGGCCGAGGATCTCATCCTCGAGCGGCATGCCGCAGCACTGGCAGATCAGCTTCTGCGGCGAACCGAGCAGCGTATTGATGGAAACGCCGAACAGGTTCGAAAGCAGCTTCAGCGTCTCGGTGTTCGGCACGGTCTCGCCGGTCTCCCAGCGCGATACCGCCTGGCGGGTCACGAAGACTTTTTCGGCCAGTTCGTCCTGCGACAGGCCGTTTTTTGTTCTCAGTTCATAGATCACGTCTTTTGTACTCATCGGAAAACCTCCTTCTTCTTTTCCGATTGTATTACGGAAATGACCGGGATTCACGCAACCCGCTGTTGCTATCCGCATATAAAGAACGGTTTTGGCATCTGCAAGGGCCGTTATTACAGAAGATATTGTGCGAGGGCCAATGCCGCCGCCGCTTCGACGCAGGGAACGGCGCGCAAAACGACGCAGGGATCGTGCCGGCCACGGACGGCTGATTCTGTTTCCTCCATAGTGCGGAGATCAACGGACGCCTGCGGCCTTGCGATCGAGGGCGTCGGTTTGAAGGCGGTGCGGAAAATGACGGGAGACCCGTTTGCAAGTCCGCCCAGGATTCCGCCGCTGTGATTGGTCTTTGCGATGACTTTCCCGCCGGATATGCCATAGGGATCGTTGTGCTCCGACCCGCGCATGCGGGAGGCGGCAAAGCCGTCTCCGAATTCGATGCCGCGGACGGCCGGGATCCCGAAAACGAGCTGCGCAAGCGTTCCGTCGAGGCCCCCGAAAAGCGGCTCGCCCGTGCCGGCCGGAACGCCGAGGATGGCGCACTCCGCGATTCCGCCGACGGAATCGCCGTCCGCTTTCGCGGCGAGAATGGCTTCCCGCATCGCTTCGCCTTTCGCATCGTCCATCACAGGGAAGGGCTTTCGGGAGAGGGCGTCCAGCACATCCGCGGAGACAGAGACCGGATCGAACGGTGTATCGGCAATGCCGGCGATCTCCGCGATATGCGCGCCGATCACGATGCCGCGCCGCGCAAGACACAGCAGAAGGATCCCGCCGGCCGCGCAAAGCGGCGCGGTCATGCGGGCGGAAAAGACGCCGCCGCCGGAAGGAATGCTGCCGTATTTAACGTATGCCGGATAGTCCGCGTGCCCCGGCCGCGGGATAAAACGGGTATCGTCGTAATCGGAGGGCCGGACGTCTGTGTTGCGGATCCGGATCGTGAGAGCGTCTCCGGTCGTCATAAGGCGGGCAGGAAGGGGATCCCCGGCTGCACCTTGTGCCTGCGCGCAGGCAGAAACACAGTTTCTGTCATTTGTGGCTGGAGGCAGTATGGAGACGCCGGAGAGAAATTCCGGTATGTCCGCCTCTTTCCGCGGCGAAGAAAGCGCATTCCGCCCCGGGGCGCGGCGCGCCATAAACGCGGCAAGATACGCGGTATCGATCATTTCTCCGGCAGGGATCCCTTCGATTCGGACGCCCACGGCATCGGCGTGCGAGGCGCCGAAAAGGGAGATACGGATCCGTTCCCCGACGGATGCGCCGGGTGTTTTCGGAATCGCTGGATCGTTATCAGGAAAGGACACGGAAATCACCTCCGGCTTTTCTGTAATCTTCCCAGAAGGAAGGATAGGACTTATTTACGGCTTCCGCGCCGAGGATCGTGACCGGGGCGGAAGCAAACGAGGCGGCAAGAGCGGCGGCCATGACGATCCGGTGATCGTCCCGTCCGTCGGCGGTCCCGCCGGAAAGCGGGGCGGCGGAGCCGGCGACCGTAAGGGAATCCTCTCCGGCGGAGGCTTTGACGCCGAGCGCCGTGAGCATGTCACAGACGGACGTTATCCTGTCGCTTTCTTTTCCGCGGAGACGGCGGACATGGGTCAGCGCAAGGTCCTTCCGGTATGCCGCGGCCATCACGGCAAGGGGCGGGACAAGGTCCGGGATATCGCTGCAGTCGATCGTGACCGGTGATAAAGAAGCGCTGTCTTTGCTGCGAAGTGGATCATTCTGCAAGGAAGAGACGTCTTCGCCGCGAAGCAATGCAAGGAGCGGCAGGATCTTTTTATCGCCCTGGACGCTTGTCTTATCAAGTCCGGTGACAGAAACGCCGGCCGCAAGGAAGAAGGCGGCGTTTGACCAGTCTCCGCCGACCCTGAGATCTTCCGGATAGGTAAGATCGACGGGCGGCTGTACGGTAAAGACCGGACATTCCGCCGGGCCGGATCGCTCCGCCCGGGCGCCGAACGCCCGGAGATACGACAGCGTCATATCCGCGTAGCTTCCGGAAGCCAGCGGGGAAGAAAGGCGCACCGTAACGCCCCCGGTGAGCGGCGAGGCAAGGAGGAGTCCGGAGACAAACTGCGAACTGACGCCTCCGGGCAGCGTATATACGGGAGATTGCGGCACG
>JAFOIS010000055.1 GCA_017420605.1 Lachnospiraceae bacterium
AAGAAGGATTCCATTGCGCGGATGCTGGCCTTCCTCGGTGAAAAGGGCATCGGCCACAAGGGCGTGCAGTACAAGATGAAGGACTGGGCCTTCAACCGCCAGCGTTACTGGGGCGAGCCGATCCCGCTCGTTCACTGCCCGGTCTGCGGCACGGTAGCGGTACCTTATGAGGAACTGCCGCTGGAACTGCCGGAGATGGAAAACTTCGAACCCGGTACGGACGGCCAGTCGCCGCTTGCGAAGGTGCCGTCGTTTGTGAACTGCACCTGCCCGAAATGCGGCGGCCCCGCAAAGCGCGAGACGGATACGATGCCGCAGTGGGCCGGATCTTCCTGGTATTTCCTGCGTTTCGTCGACCCGAACAACGACAAGGCGTTCGCGGACCGGAAGAAGATCGATTACTGGATGCCGGTGGATCACTACAACGGCGGTATGGAGCACGTTACGCGCCACCTTCTGTATTCGCGGTTCTGGCATCACTTCCTGTATGACATCGGCGAGGTCAACACGCCCGAGCCGTACGCGAAGCGTACCTATCAGGGCCTTATCCTCGGTCCGGACGGCGAAAAGATGTCGAAATCGAAGGGCAACGTCATCGACCCGGTCGATATCGTGAACCAGTACGGCGCGGATACGCTGCGTACCTATGTGCTGTTCATGGGCGACTACGGCAGCGCGGCGCCGTGGAGCGACGAGTCCGTGAAGGGCTGCCGCCGGTTCCTCGAGCGCGTATCGGGCCTTGTCGAGATGGCGAACGCCGAAAAAGAAGATCCGCAGATCGAAGCGAAGCTTCACAAGACGATCAAGAAGGTCAGCGAAGATATCGAGAGCATGAAGTTCAACACGGCGATCGCCGCGCTGATGACGCTGATCAACGATTTCTACAAGGCGGGAAGCATCACGAAGAACGATCTTACCGTATTCATTAAGCTGCTCAGTCCGTTCGCGCCGCATCTGACGGAGGAGATCTGGGACGTACTCGGCATGAATCCGGATGGAACGACCTTCCTTACGCTGTCCGCGTGGCCGGTCTATGATCCGGAAAAGACGGTCGAGAATACCGTGGACATCGCGGTCCAGGTAAACGGCAAGCTCCGCGCGACCATCACAATCAGCCGCGATATGCCGAAGGAAGAAGTGCTGGCTATGGCGAAGGAAGCCGTCGCGTCGAAACTCACCGGCGAGATCCGGAAAGAGATCTATGTGCCGGGCAAGATCGTCAATATCGTGGCGAAATAAAAGAGGACGGGCATTCCGCCCGGGTCACTCGATCCTATGAAGCCCGCTGATATCCGTTTTGGCGAGCATGGAAAAATTGGTATGGTAAATGACGAAGCCGGGCGCGGAAGCGTTCGGCTTTTTCAGATGCTTCCGCTGCGTGTAATCGACTTCGACTTTTTCTGCCTTCCCGGCCTTCGAATAATGCGCGGCGAGTGACGCGGCCTCTTCATAGTCGAGGTCGCTGAG
Source organism: Lachnospiraceae bacterium (assembly GCA_017420605.1). Lineage (GTDB taxonomy): Bacteria > Bacillota > Clostridia > Lachnospirales > Lachnospiraceae > Chordicoccus. The sequence goes on from JAFOIS010000055.1 coordinate 1,468, forward strand.
GTTCTGACCGTTCGCGCGTACGATGACGTGTGACCCGGGAAGGTTCTTTGCGTGGAACCACCAGTCGGACGCGGCGGCGGTCTTCATCGAAAGCTCCTCGTTCTGAAGATTGTTCTTACCCACATAGGCACAAAGGCCGCTGGAAAGCCGGTAGCACATCGGTTTGGAACGCGTCGGGCGGATCTTCCCTTTTGCGTTCCCGCCGGTGCGTTTCGCCCAGCCGCCGTTTTCCAGTTCGCTGCGGAGGACCGCAAGATCGGCCTCGTTTTCCGCGATATCAAGGGACGTCAGGATGGAATCCAGGGTATCGACTTCCCGGCGCGTCTCCGCAAGCTGCACCGTAAGGGAGGCGCGCGTACGTTTCATTTTGTCGTACCGGGCAAAGTATTTCTGTGCGTTGCCCTGCGCGGAGAGCGCTTCGTCGAGCGGGATTTTGACGGTCTTACCGTCATAGTAATTGACGAGTTCAGCCGTTTTCGAACCGGAAACGACCGAATGCCCGAGCGCCATAAGGAGCTCCCCGTAGAGCCTTTGCGTATCCATCTTATCGGTGTCCCGCATCTGTTTCTCCTGCAGATCGAGCTTGCGCACCGCGCGGGAGAGCGCGGTCTGCGTAAGGTGCCGTAGAGCGGCGGATTTCTGCTTCATCACGCCCTGGCGGTTCTTCTCCGCGTAGTAGACGGAAAGAAGCCGGCTGACGGAGCGGAACGGTTTCTCATCCATGGAACCATACATCCGGAAGGGAATGACGGAAAAGTCTTTCGGGACGCCGTTTTGGTAATAAACGACAGGCTCAAAGTTTCCTTCACGTACGTCTTTGAAGTATTCCGAGACGGAGGCAAAAAGCATGTCCTTCTGCGGACCGGTGAGGGAACCGAGACGGTCTCCGCCGGAAAGTCCCGCGCGGAAGACGAGTTCCTCCGCAAGCTGCGGGGAAACGCCGGTAAGGCCTCCGATGAGAAGCCGGGAGACTTCGGAGGAGGGAGACGCCTGATCAAGATACGCATCGAAACCGGTCCTCGTGAGTGTAAGCGGATCCAGCTTTTCGCCGGCACCGGGAATAAAGTACGGACGGCCCGGCAGGACCTCGCGCACGGAGCTTACCGAGGATGGAACGCGCCTGATCGCGTCGAGGATCACGCCGTCGTCCGTCGTGAGGATCAGGTTGCTGTACTTACCCATCAGCTCCAGATGAAGCCTGCGCACCGTGCGGTCGCCGAGCTCGTCCGGGTGTTCGACGGAGATCGTGACGACGCGCTCGAGCGAGGGCTGCGTAACGGAAAGGATCCGACCGCCCTGGAGGTGCTTCCGGAGCAGCATGCAGAAAGCCGGTGCGGTGATCGGCGCTTCTTTTTTCTCTTCCGTTATGTAGAGAAGCGGAAGGGAAGGCGAGGCGGACAAAAAGAGCAGGAGCATCTCCCGGCCGCATTTCACGGTCATGAGGATCTCCTCGCGCTCCGGCTGGGCGATCTTTGCGATCGAGCCGCCGGAAAGGCGGTCATTCAGTTCTTTTACGACGCATGCCGTACAGCTTCCGTCAAATGCCATGATGAATATTCCTTTAATCTGAGAACCGGCAGACTGCCCGGCCGGTCCCGGCCGTCATGCGGATCTGCGCGGTCTGCTTTCTGCGGCGCGAACATCATAACACATTTTTATGTAAATTGTCTCTTTTCATTTCCAAATCCCTGTTATATGATAAAAGCGGAGTATAAATAACTAAAAAACCCTTGTTTACAACAGGATATGGCTAAGAAAATCTTTCAGCTGGTCGTCATACTCATTTCGTGTGCGATCCTGACAGGCCTGCTTATTTATGCGGGCAAAGTATATAGTGTGAATTCGCCTGCGCCGGATTCACAGGACGTTACCCCTGCGCCTGCGTCCCCTTCGCCGGCCGATCCGGCCGCGGACGTTACGCCGTCGCCCATCCCTTCCGAAGCGGTTCCGTCGCAGCCCGCGACGATCGCGCCTTCGGATACGCCGTCGCCTATGGTCACGCCGACCGGCGCCGGTGCGATCACGCCGAACGCCGTTCCGTCTACGATCCCTGCGATCTCCGTAACGCCGACGCCTACAAAGAGGCCGACGCCGACCGAGACGCCGGAGGAGACGCCGACCGAAACGCCGACCCCGACCGCGACGCCGACGCCGACCGAGACAGCAACGCCTAGACCGACGGTGACGACCACACCGTCGGAAGCACCGACACCGACAGGAACACTGACCCCGACACCAACGGATGGGCCGACACCGACGGATGAGCCGACACCGACAGATGAGCCGACACCGACAGATGAGCCGACACCGACAGATGAGCCAACATCGACAGAAGAGC
>JAFOIS010000056.1 GCA_017420605.1 Lachnospiraceae bacterium
ATAAAGCAGGCCGTTGTCTCCCGTGATGTGAAAGTCCTTGTGCAGATACTTGTTGTCTTCTGCCCTGATGTCCATAATGAGCGGTTCCACGATTCTTCCGCCTTTTTGAAACAGTGAACAGTTCCGGGAACTGTTCACTGCATTTTTCCGCCTTAGCGGCGGTTCCCTGTATCAACTTAATCATTTGCGGGCGGCATGTCAACCCTTGACGGAGCCTGCCGTAAGCCCGCCCATCACCTGGTTATGGAACAGGATATAGAGCAGCAGGATCGGCGCGATGAAGATCACGCAGGCCGCGCAGGTCGCGCCCCAGTCGATCTTGAAGCCCGATACCACGCGGAACTGCAGCATGCCCATCGAGATCGTGTTCTTCGACTTGGAGGAGATAAACATGAGGCCGTACATGTAATCACTCCAGTAGTCGATGAACAGGAAGATCCCCGCGGATACGAACGCGGGCCGTGTGAGCGGACAGATGATCTGCCCGAAGACACGCCAGTTCGAAGCGCCGTCGATCTCCGCCGCTTCTTCCAGTTCATGCGGGATCGTCTTCAGAAAGCTGATCATGATGAAGCAGCAGAACGCCATCGCGCGGGCCGCGAACAGGATGATCAGAATCAGGCGTGTGTTGAAAAGATGCAGGAACCGCGCCAGGATGAACATCGGCGTAAGACCGACCATGCAGCTCGTCAGAAGCCCGATGAGCAGCAGCGTCTGTACCAGGTTCTTTCCCCGGAATTCCTTCCTTGCGACCGCATAGGAGATCATGACCGACAGAAACAGCGCCAGAAACAGCGCGCAGAATACGATGATGACCGTATTCATGAAGTTGGATCCGAAATGCCCGTTTTCCCATGCCGTGGAAAAGTTCCGCGCGATCGTCGTGAACGGATCCTTCGGAAGCGACCAGACGCCGGCATAAAACTCTTCGTTGGATTTCGTCGACGTCAGGAACATCATGGCAAACGGGATGATGATCAGGATCGACCACAGGATGAGGAAGATCCGGATGAGCCATGTGCCGAGACCGGCTTTTCTGTTCATGTTCTTCCTCCTTCCTTAATACTCATAGGACTCGCGGCGGAAGATCAGCAGAATAATAGCCGCCATGCCGAGCGTCAGCAGCAGCATGATCGCGCCGACCGCCGAAGACTTGCCGTAGTCCAGGTTGTCCGTGATCATCTTGAACATGTACGACGAGAGGATCTCCGAGGCATTGTCGGGGCCGCCTCTCGTCACGATATAGATGACGTTGAACCCCAGCGTCACCGAAGATTCAATGTAGAACAGCATGGCCGTCGTGATCACGTCCCAGGTCAGCGGGATCGTGATCCGGAACGTCTGCTGCAGATCGTTCGCACCGTCGATGAGCGCCGCCTCGTATATATCCTGCGGAATGTTCGTCACCCCGGCCATGAAATAGACGAGGTAGAATCCGAGCTGCCGCCAGATCACGATGAGAAGCACCGACCACATGACGACCTTCGAATTGGAAAGCCACGGTACGCCCGGAAGGCCGATCTTTGCAAGAAGCGTATTGAACACGCCGAACGACGGGTTGTAGATGACCATCCAGAGGATCGAGATGATCAGCATCGGGACTGTCGTCGGGAAGAAAAACAGGATCCGGTAGAACTTGCTCTCCTTCAGCGCTTTGTTCTTGGTCAGCGCGATGGCGGACATGAGCGCGATCGGGAAGCAGAATATGACCGTTCCGAGGTATAGTTTCAGGTGATTGACGACCGCCTTGCGGAACGCCGCGTCACCGAATATTTTCCTGTAGTTGTAAAGGCCGACCCACTTGATGTCGAGCGAGTATCCCCCGAAATCCGTAAAGCCGAACAGAAGACCCGCAAAACACGGAATGAGGAAAAAGATGAGGTAGACCGCCAGCGGGATCAGGACCATGAATGCTATGAACCGCCGGTCGATCTGTTTTTTGGTTGCCCTGGCTTTCATACAGACCTCCGTATTCCGAAGCTGCTTCCTGCTTTAAGAAACGGGAGATGGCGGAAGCCCGCCATCCCCGTATGAATGCTTCTTACAGGCCTTATCAGCCCTTGAATTCGAATTTTTCGATGTTGCTGTCGTCCGCGATGCCCTTGAAGAGGTCATAGCCTCTCTGACGGAACGTATCGCCGTCGATGTCGCCGCCCATCAGGCCGACGATCATCTTGCCGATTTCCGGCGCGATCGTGGTATACCATCTCTGGCACGGGATGTTGATCGTCTTCATGCTTTCGGACTTCGACGCAACGTCTTTGACCGACGGAGCAAGGAACTCGCCGCACAGATCGCCGTAGCCCGGGATCTTATAGACGTTGGTGTGGATCTTCGCGCCGCCCTTCAGGGATTCCGGATCAGAGAACAGGAAACGGTAGAACTCGCAGACAAGGTCCATGTTCTTCGTGGTCGGGCTGATCATGGAAGCCAGGCAGTCTGTCTTGAGGTAGGTGTTGCCCGCGTCATCGCCGAACGAGTACGGCAGGAACTTCAGGCTCCAGCCTTCCGTCCATGCATCCGCCATTTCCGCTTCCAGCCAGGAGCCGCACGGAAGGATCGCAAACTTGTGGTCGATGAATTCCATCTGCGTTTCCGCGTTGCCGAGGCCGTTGGTGTCGGTGTCATAGTAGCCGTTGTCGCGGATCCAGAGCATCTTCTCGACGACTCTCTTCATCTCGTCGGAATTCCACTGCTCATAGTCCAGGTTCTGCAGCTTCGTGTAAAGATCCCAGCTGGTCGACGCGACCATGGGCCAGAACCAGTAGTTCGTCGGATACTCATGCGCCATCAGACCGCAGGCACCGAGTGCGTCCGCACCGACAGCGTCACACTGCTGTGCCATTTCCTGGAAGCTCGCCCAGTCGGTCGGGACCGTGATGCCGTTCGCCTGGAACCAGGCTTCGTCATACCAGAGGCCTTCCATGTAAAGCATATCGGCCATGGCATAATACTTGCCGTCCTTTTCAGCAAATCCGAACAGGCTCATGTCGAGGATGTCTTTCAGTTTCTTGGAGCCGTCCAGCAGCGGTACTTCGAACACGTCGTTGATCGGATAGGCGATACCCTGGTTGATCGCATCGAAATACGGAAGGTCGCCCGCGTTGCAGTTGTAGATGTCGTATGCGTTGCCTTCCAGAATGGAGGTACGCAGGACGTCCGCCGCACCGGCTGTGAACTCGTATTCGATCTCCAGACCCGGATAGAACTCCTTCATCCTTTCGATCGCCGGTCTGTAATAGTCACCGCCGCCGCCGACCGTCTGCAGGATACGGAGCTTTCTGCCCTCGTACTTATTGCTGCCCGGCTGGGTCTCCCACGTATAGTCGGCGATCTTG
>JAFOIS010000057.1 GCA_017420605.1 Lachnospiraceae bacterium
AGCCAGATACCGCTGCGGAACGCCGTCTGCTCGCTGTTCGCCTCTTCGGAAGACGCGTATGCTTCGATCACTTCCGCGGCACCGTCGAAGACGATCCCCTGCGGAGATACCGCGGCGTCCAGCATTTCCTTCGCCAGTTCCGCCACTTCTTCGGGCTTCCGTTCCGCCTTCGTGACGTTCATCTGCAGGACCGAGAAGCTCTGCATATCCGGCATGAGCGTTCCCTGCATCAACCTGTCTTCTCCGAGGATGCGTGCCTCGGCCTCACCCCAGGAAAGATGCGCGTCCGGATCGAAGGTGCGGAACCATTCCGCAAATTCATCGGAAACGATGAAACGGATCCCCTCCGGCGGATCGATGACTTTTCCTCCTGCCGGGGCTTCCTCCGCACCGTCTTCCTTACCGCTTCCTTTCTCCGTACTGCCTGTCCCGGTCTCCGCCGCCTTATCGTCCATGCCGGCTTTCGCGCTCTCCGCTGTTTCTCCGGCTCCGGAACTGCCCGGCGCACTGCCTGCCGCGCCCTCTCCGGCCGCACCGCAGGCGCCGAGGAGTGCCATGCACAAAACCATAATGAGTGCGATCGATGCCTTCTTTCGTCCTGTCTTCATGATCTCCTGTTCCGCTTTCTTTCGTCCGTCTGATGTCCCTTTTTTCGCGTGATGTCAGCTGCTTCCGGCGGCTGCTTCCTTACGCAAGATACGGCGAATCCCAAAGCTTCAGCGTCTGTCCGAGGCCGAGTTTCTTCGCGTTCTCGTAGATCTCGTATCCCCAGCCGACGTCCCAGACCGGCATGCCGCCCGTGATGAAGCAGATCCGCTCGTCATCATCTTCTCTTCCCGGCCTTGTCCCGAGGATCACGTCTCCGAGACTCGTCTGTTCGGGTACCGGCGGAAGTTTTCCTTCATAGACCATCCGGTAGATCTGCACGCCGATGCCGTTTTTGAACCGCTGATCTTCCGGCAGAAGCAGGTGTTCGTCATAGTAGACCTCATGCATCTTTGCATTGTCCCAGATCAGCTTTGCGGAGCCGAAATAGGCCTCGTCGATATTGCAGCGGCCGGTGAACATGATAAGCGACCCTTTCTTCAGCCAGTCGTTCTGAAGATTCACCGGCACGACGGAGGACGCCGCCACGCTGATGATATCGGCAGCGCGCACCGCCTGCTCCAGATCGTCCGCCGCGTACGCCGAAAGTCCGTATTCTTTTTCAATAGCGGCTGCGAAAGCCTCCGCCTTCTCCCTGATAATGTCGTAGATCACAACGGTCTTTAATGTGCCGCAGCCGATGCGGATCGCTTCAAAACAGGCTTTGCCGACCGGTCCGGCGCCGATGCAGGTGCACGTTTCCGCGCCTTTTTTGGCAAGGTGACGCGCCGCAACGCCGGGCACGCTGCCGGTACGGACGGAGCTGATGAGGTTCCCCGCCATCAGCGCGATGGGTTCGCAGGTATCGGCGTTGTTCAGCATCACCATCAGGATCGACCGCGGCAGGCCCCGTTTCGGATTGATGATGTTGGAGCCGTACCATTTCTCGCCCGCCACATTGAACCGGCCGCCGACGTAAGCCGGCATCGCCATGTATCTCCGGTCCGGCCCGTCGAGCGGCATATTCGGGAATTCACTCTCCGCCGGGAATTTCAGCGCAATGCCATGGGAATTGTGTTTGTCTCCGCCCATAACGTAATCTCCGAGGGAAAGGAGCTTGAAGATCTCCTCCTCGACGTCCATGCAGCGCGCCGTATCCAGCACGCCGGCTTTGATCGTATCCTCTTCGTTGAGATACAGAAACTCCGTCTTTTTACCCATGTCCATTCTCCTTTTCAGTCCATCCGGATGATTTTATCAAGACCGGCGATATGGTCCGGCCGCCTTACGGCTGTTCCATATGCGCCGCAGCCTCTTCATAGTAATAATGCACCAGGTAGTCCACACAGGCGCCGTAGCTCCGAAGCCCCATCGTCTGATCGTAGCTGTGCAGAAAACCTTCATACACGGTATTCGAGACCTTCTGTACCGGAGTCTCGAACTGTTTCCAGTAGGCGGAGCGGTACGCAAAATCCCGCTCGACCTCCTCCGTGAAAGTCCGGCGGATCTCCATGTACGCATCCTTATCCGCCTTGTACAAGGCGTTGCTAAGATGGATGTACGCGAGCAACGCGGCGCTGTACACGTAATCCGGATCGCCATAATCGAGCGAAGCGACCACCGCCGTGAAGTTGGCCTCCTGCTCTTTGGCAACGCCCCGCTGATGCGACAGCTCGTGCGCGACCGTCGCCGCAAAATCACAGGCCGGCTGATCCGTGTTGACGTTGGCTTCCGCCGTGAACGGGAAGAAAAAGCCCGTAAAGTCCGTATAGCTCATGATCCGGGAAAAGAAGATCCCCTTAGCCGCGATCTCCGGGCCCTCAAGCGCCGGATAGCGCTGTTCGGTAATACGGAAGACCTCCGGCGATTTCGCAAGGACCTCCTTTGTATCAGAGATACAGACGCCGTCGGCGCTGCGCGGCACCCGGTCCGCGTATTCATTGACCATATCGGCAAAATACCGCGTTACGGCCGTAAGCTCTTCCACCGAGACCGGGCCGTTCCGGAAACCGCTCTTTACCGAAAAATCATCCGCGTAATAATAGACGCCCCAGAGAACGCAGAACAGCGCGTAGATCGTAAGACCGGCCGCGGCTGCCGTCATAAGGGTGCGGTACAGCCGCTTCAGTCTTTCCTTTTTCCGAATAAGCTGTATGATCTGGAAAATGAGATAAACGGCGGCGCCGATGACGCCGGCCGCGATAAGAAGCTCCGCCATGGAAAACGGCAGATGCGCAAAAAACTGTGACATGGCCCGATGGGCCGGCCGCACGAATCTCTCCGAAAGGAAGACCATGAGCGTATGGTTCTTCCTCTCCAGAAGATGTACAAGGATCACGAGACCGGACAGAAGAACAAGCGCGTGGCGTACCGGGCAGAGTGCCAGAAAGGCCGCAAAGCCCTTCCTTCCGCTTTTCTGCCGGTCCGTCTGTTCCTGCTTTATGCCGGTTTTCTCTTTCCACATAGTACTGCCCCGTTCAGCCGATGAGGCCCAGGATCCGCCGGCACGTCTTCCGCAGATCCATGCCGATCTGCAGATAGTCCGGAACGACCCTGGCAGGCCGTTTCCCGGTCACCCTTTCCCGGTCCGTTTCCGGCGAAAGCCCTGACAGAATATAATACGTGTCCATGCCGGCCTCTTTCGCACCGCCGATATCGCAGTGAAGGTCGTTTCCGACCATCAGGCACTCCTCCGGACGCAGTCCGGTCTCTTTCAGAAAAAGCTCATAGAAGACCGGATCCGGCTTCTTCACGCCATGATCCGAAGAGATGTATACGCCGTCAAACAGACCGGAGATGCTAAGACGCCGCATCTCCGGGACCGTATAGAGGCGCTGGGCATTGGATAAGAGATATACACCGGCGCCCGCATCGCGCAGTGCCGTAAGCAGTTCCTTTGCGCCGGCATAGAGGCGCAGGTGCATCATCGCCGCGCCACGGAAGAGATGTGCGGTCTCCGCCGCAAAGGAACTTATGCCCCGGCCGAAAGGTACTTCCTCAGCACCATCCGGCTCACTTCCGGTCTTCCTGATATACAGTGCTTCGAAGACCCGTCCGATCTCCGGCTCCGGATACCGTACGTCCTTCCCCTTTTCTATCCATCCGTCTTTTGCGCGCGCCGCTTCCTCCGATACTGCCGAAAGGCAGGCTTCCCTCAGTTCTTTCGGTCCGTACGCTGCGCCGTGCGACGTATACCATTCCGCCATCGTCTTCCACAGGCGCGGCAGGCCTTCATCCGTATGAATGTCGATCAGGGTACCGTAAAGATCAAAAACAACCGCGCGGTATCTTTTTCCTTCGCTCATGCTCTTTCTGTCCGTCTGCCTGCCCCGGTACAGCTGCGGCGCGGCAGTTCCACGCGTCCTATTGTACTCTGTTTGCGCCGCAAAAACAATGCAGCCCTGCGCGGCGATCCGCCTTCTTTCTTCCGAATCAAAATTTATTTTAAAAAAGTCTTGACAGGATATATACCTCGTATTACGATGTATCTCGTAAGGAAGAGTATTGCATGAAAGGAGGTATGACATGGACGTTCAGCTGAAGCGCGGTCTTCTTGACGTGTGCGTTCTGGCCGCGATCAAAAACGAAGACTCCTACGGCTATAAGATCATCAAAGACATGAAGCCTTATATCGAACTTTCGGAATCCACTTTATACACCATTCTGAAGCGTCTCGAAGCAGCAAGGATGCTGACGGTGCGGAGCGCGGAACACGACGGACGGCTGCGGAAGTATTACCGTATCACACAGGCGGGCGTACAGCGCATTGAAGAGTTCCGGAACGACTGGAAGGAGATCGAGGCCATCTATCACTTCGTGACCAGAGATGATCATAACGGCCGTTACATTTGCGACAAGGGAGGGGCAATGCAATGAATAAACAGGAATTTCTTGACCGGTTATGGGCCGGGCTCTACGGTCTTCCGCAGGACGACGTAGAAGAACGTCTTTCATTTTACAGTGAAATGATCGACGACCGCATGGAAGACGGCCTTACGGAAGAAGAAGCGGTCGCTGAGATCGGACCGGCGGACGCGATCATTTCCCA
>JAFOIS010000058.1 GCA_017420605.1 Lachnospiraceae bacterium
AATCCTTGCCCGCTGCCGCAGGACCGGAACGCGGCTCTTCCTTGATGAGTGCTTTACGGATCTTACGGACGAAGACAAGGCGGATACGCTCCTTCCGGAACTTGCGGAAGGCGACAGGGTATTTCTGCTCCGCGCCTTTACCAAGACGTACGGGATGGCCGGCGTCCGTCTTGGATACGGCATTTCGAAGGACCGGGAAATGCTGCGGCGCATGAGCGCGCGATCCCAGGCATGGAACGTCTCCGCGCCTGCGCAGGCGGCGGGGATCGCGGCGCTGTCCTGTGACGGCTGGGCCGGGAAAGCCAGGGCACTTTTTGCGAAAGAGAAGCCTTACCTTATCCGATCTCTTACAAAAGCCCATCTTACGGTGCTGCCGGGTGACGCGAACTTCCTTTTCTTTTCCGGTCCCGCCGATCTCGGAAAGACCCTCCTTGAAAAAGGGGTCCTCATCCGCGAATGCCGAAACTACGCCGGTCTCGCGGCGGGGGACTTTCGGATCGCGGTGCGTACGCACCGTGAGAACAGAGAACTTGTCAATGCGATCCGGGAGGTCATGGATGGACGGAACGGGGATTGAAGCCTATTACGCCTTGAAGGACGGAAAAAAGCTGGCTTTCGGCTATACCACCGGGACCTGCGCCGCGGGTGCCGCGAAGGCTGCCACGCAGCTCCTCCTTACCGGGCAGGCGCCGGAAAGGGCACGGATCCTCACGCCGAAAGGTATTGAGCTTTCCCTTCCGGTACTGGACGCCTCCTCCGGGGAGGGCTGGGCGTCCTGCGCCGTCCGGAAGTACAGCGGGGACGATCCGGACGTGACGGACGGCATGCTCATTTATGCCAGGGCGACCCTGTCTTCCGGGGAGGAGATCCGGATCGACGGCGGCGAAGGGATCGGCCGCGTAACGAAGCCGGGACTCAAGCTCCCGGTCGGAGAGGCGGCGATCAATCCGGTGCCGCGGGAAATGATCCGGCGCGCCGTACTGGAAGTAATGGAGGAGTGCGGGCGGACGGGCGGTCTTTCCGTTACCGTTTCCATTCCCGGCGGGGAAGAGATCGCGAAAAAGACCTTCAATCCGCGTCTCGGGATCGAGGGAGGCCTTTCGGTCCTCGGTACGAGCGGGATCGTGGAGCCGATGAGCGAGGAGGCGCTCCTTGCGAGCATCGAACTCGAGATCCGGCAGAAGCGCGCGCTCGGGGAGGAGGTCCTTTTCCTTGCGCCCGGCAATATCGGGGCGGATCTGGCGCGCTCCGTCCTCGGCGTCCGGGACGAGGCGATCGTGAAATGTTCCAATTTCGTCGGCCGCGCCCTGGATATGGCTATGGCGGCGGGCTTTCCGGAGGTCATCGTCTGCGGACACGTCGGGAAGCTTATTAAGCTCGCCGGGGGCCTTATGAATACCCATTCGAAGGAAGGGGACTGCCGGGCCGAGATCTTATCTGCCTGCGCCTTGCGCGCGGGCGGCGGCGCGGACCTTGCGCGGTCGGTCCTTGACGCCGTGACGACGGAGGAAATGCTGCGCCTTATATCGGAGGCGGGCCTTCTTTCGGAAACGGTGAAGATCATGGGAGAGAAGATCGGCTTTTATCTTTCGCAGCGCGTAAAAGGAGAGATCCGGACCGGCGCCGTCGTTTCCGGCGGGCCATTCGGGATCCTTTGCGGTGCGGGCTGCGCGGAAGAATGGCTTTTGAAGAATAAAGGAGTGGAAATATGGTCCATTTCGTAGGCGCCGGCTGCGGCGCGCCCGACCTCATCACGGTGCGGGGAAAGAGACTTCTCGAAGAAGCGGACGTCATCATCTACGCCGGCTCCCTCGTCAATCCGGAACTCCTTGCGTTCCGGAAAGAGGGCTGCGCGGTCCATGACAGCGCGGAGATGACGCTCGAAGAGATCGCAAAGGTCATGGAGGAAGCGGAAAAGGAAGGGAAGACAACGGTCCGTCTGCAGACGGGAGATACGTCGCTCTACGGGGCGGTCCGCGAGCAGATGGATCTTCTGGCGGACCGCGGGATCGCCTATGACGTCTGTCCGGGCGTCAGCTCGTTCTGCGGCGCAGCCGCATCGCTCGGGATGGAATATACGCTGCCCGGGATCACGCAGAGCGTCGTGATCACGCGGATGGCGGGGCGGACGCCGGTGCCGGAACGGGAGAGCATCCGTTCCTTCGCAGCCCACCGGGCGACTATGGTGCTTTTCCTTTCTGCGGGGAATGCGGAGGCGCTTTCCGGCGAGCTTCTTGCCGGCGGGTATTCTCCCGATACGCCGGCCGCCATCGTATATAAGGCAAGCTGGCCGGATGAAAAGACCGTCCTGTGCACGGTGGGGACGCTTGCGGAAAGCGCGGCGGCGGCCGGTATCACGAAGACTGCGCTCATCATCGCGGGCGATGCCGTGCGGCAGGCCGGCTATGAGCGGTCCGGCCTCTACCGCCCGGATTTCGCGACCGGCTTCCGTCCGGCGAAGGAGTAGGAGATGCGCATACGGATCCTGTCCTATACGAAGAGAGGGAGAGACACCGCGGCAGAGACCGCCGCATCTCTCCGGACAGACGGCCATATCTGCCGCACCTTTGCGCTCCCGAAGTTTGCCGGTCCGGATGACGTGATCGCCGGCAGCGCCGGTGACTGGGCGGCGGAAGGCTTCCGGGAGGACGACGCGCTTATCTTTGTCTGCGCCGCGGGCATCGCGGTACGGGCGGTCGCGCCATGCATTAAGGATAAGACAAAAGATCCGGCGGTGATCGTTATGGACGAGGCGGGGCGATATGTGATCCCACTCCTTTCCGGCCATATCGGCGGCGGGAACGCCCTGGCGGAGGAAATCGCGCGCCTGACCGGCGCTGCGGCGGTGCTGACGACCGCGACGGATGTGAACGGCGTGTTCGCGGTCGACGTATTCGCGAAAAAGAACCGGCTCCGGATCAGCGACAGGGAGCTTGCGAAAGCCGTCTCCGCGGCGCTTCTTGCCGGCGAAAAGGTCGGCTTCCGTTCAGACGTCCCCGTTTCGGGCGTCCTTCCGGACGGCCTTACGGAAGGGGAGGCGGATCTCGGTATCTATATCGGCCGAAGGCAGGCGTCTTTGCCGTATCCAAGGACCCTCATCCTTACGCCGCAGCGCTATACGGCGGGGATCGGATGCAGAAGGGGCAAGAGCGCGAAGGAGCTTTCGGCATTCCTTCTTAAGCAGCTTACAGCGCTCGGCATCGGCGCAGAGGAGCTGTCCGCCGTCTCCAGCATCGATCTTAAGAAGGACGAGACAGGGATCCTGGAACTGGCCTCGGAGCTCGGCGTGCCGTTCCTCACCTTCACGGCGAAGGAACTTGCGGCGGTGCCCGGCACGTTTTCCGGATCGGCCTTTGTCCTTAGTAAGACCGGCGTGGACTCGGTGTGCGAGCGGGCGGCGGTACGCGCCTTTGGCGGAAGGCTCATTGCGGGAAAATCGGCGTCGGACGGCATGACGTGTGCGATTGCCGTATCGGAGGAGGAGATCTCATTTGGGTAAGCTTTTTATCGTGGGCATCGGCCCCGGCGACTATGAAGATATGACACAGCGGGCGGTCCGCGTCCTCCGGGAGTGCGATGTGATCGCGGGCTATACGGTCTACGCCGATCTCATCCGGCCGCATTTTCCGGATAAGGAGTACTTTACCACGGGAATGCGCCGGGAAACGGAACGTGTAGCTGAAGCGCTCCGTCTTGCGCAGGAAGGAAAGTCGGTCGCCCTGGTGTGCAGCGGCGACGGCGGCGTGTACGGGATGAGCGGCCTGGCCGCGGAGATGGCGGTAAACTATCCCGGTGTCACGGTCGAGACGGTCCCCGGCGTCTCCGCCATGCTGAGCGGGGGAGCGCTTCTCGGCGCGCCGCTCATGCATGATTTCGCGGTCATCAGCTTAAGCGACCGCCTTACGCCCTGGGAGACCATTGAAAAGCATCTGCGCGCCGCGGCGGAAGCGGATCTTGTCATCTGCCTCTATAATCCGGCGAGCCGGACGAGAAGGGACTATCTTGCCCGTGCCTGTGATATCGTGCTTTCGTATGCCCGGCCGGAGACGGTCTGCGGGATCGCAAGGAACATCGGGCGTGAAGGGGAGAGGGCGGAGGTGCTCTCTCTTGCGGAGCTTAGGGACGCGGAGGCGGATATGTTCTGCACGGTCTTCATCGGCAATTCCGAAACAAAGAACGTCGGCGGGAAGATGGTGACGCCGAGAGGGTATCGTATATGAATAACGTCGTTTTGTTCGCCGGAACCACCGAAGGCAGAAGAATCGCGGAAGCTTTGCGCGGTACGGAGATCTCCCTTCTTGTTTCCGTTGCGACGGAATACGGGGAAACGCTGATCCATGCGGCGGATAATATCCGTGTCCTGCACGGCCGGAAGGACGAAGCGGAGATCGGATCGCTCCTTCGGACGAACGGCGCGGATCTAGTGATCGACGCCACCCATCCCTATGCCGAAGAGATCACGAAAACGCTCCGTACCGTCTGCGGCAGGATCGGAGTCCCCTGTCTACGCGTTCTGCGGAAAGAGACGGATACGGATACTTCGGGGTGTGTTTTCGTCGGCGATGCCGGCGAAGCGGCTGCGTATCTCGACGGCACGGAAGGGAACGTCCTGCTTACGACCGGCAGCAAGGAACTGCCGGCATTTACAGCCGTCCGGAATGCAAAGGAGCGGCTTTACGCCAGGATCCTGCCGCTTCCGGAGGCGGTCCGGGCCGCGGAGGAACTGGGGTACGCGGGCTCGCATCTTCTCTGCATGCAGGGGCCGTTCGGCGAGGAAATGAACGAGGCGATGCTCCGTCATGTAAACGCCCGGTTTCTTGTGACCAAGGATACCGGAGAGGCGGGCGGTTTTCCGGAAAAGATCCGTGCGGCGGCAAAATGCGGCGCGGTGCCGGTCGTGATCCGGCGCCCCGAAGAAGAGGACGGCATGAGCGTCGAAGAGTGCTTCGCATACCTTTCAAGGCGCTTCGGCCTTCCCCTGGTACAGAAAAAAGTAACGGTCCTCGGGGCGGGGACCGGGAGATACGGGACGCTCACACTGGATGCGGAAGCGGCCCTCCGGGAAGCGGAACTCATCGTCGGCGCGCCGCGCCTTCTTGCGTCCCTTGCGCGCTTCCGGAAGGAAACGATCCCGGCGGTCCGGGCGGAAGAGATCGCGAACGCGGTCTCGGAGAGCCGTGCGCGGAAGATCGTCTGCGTCATGTCCGGCGATACCGGCTTCTGCAGCGGCGCGAAAAAACTCCTGCCGTATCTTGCGCCGTATGAGACGGCCGTGCTGCCGGGGATCTCTTCGGTATCCGCCTTTGCCGCAAAGCTCGCCGT
This sequence comes from Lachnospiraceae bacterium, assembly GCA_017420605.1. GTDB lineage: Bacteria > Bacillota > Clostridia > Lachnospirales > Lachnospiraceae > Chordicoccus. The sequence goes on from JAFOIS010000058.1 coordinate 5,323, forward strand.
CTCCTGGGACGACGCCTGCCTTGCAAGCGCGCACGGCCGCAGTCTCAACCTTCCGGCAAAGGTCCGGAAGAACAGAAAGGTCTTTGTGCTTGCGGGCGGGCAGGACGGTGTCGTATCGCTCCTTCGCACGCTCTGCGAATTTGGCTTCGGGAAGGTCACGGTAACGGTCGGGGAGGATCTTTCCTCCGACTGTGAGAAGATCACGAAGGGGACCGCGGAGGAACTCTCTGAAGGAACGTACGGCTCTCTTGCGCTTCTTTACATCGAAAACCCGGAGGCCGGAAAGCAGCCGGACGTGCCCGGATGGCCGGATGAGGCTTTTCTCCGCGGGGACGTGCCGATGACGAAGATGGAGGTGCGGGCGGTGTCGCTTGCAAAACTCCGCCCCGGACGTGATGCGGTGGTCTGGGACGTCGGCGCCGGAACAGGCTCCGTCTCCCTGGAAGCGGCCGCGCTGTGCGAAGACGGGATGGTCTATGCCGTCGAAGAGAAAGAGGAAGCCTGCCGCCTGATCGAAGAAAACAGGCGGCATCTCGGGATAGCGAACGTGACGGTCGTCCGCGGCAGGGCGCCGGAGTGCCTTGCGGATCTGCCTGCGCCGACCCACGTCTTCATCGGCGGGAGCGGCGGAGGGCTTTCCGCGATCCTCCGATCTGCCCTCATCAGAAACCCCGGTGTCCGCATCGTACTCAATACGGTGACGGCGGAGACCTTTGCGGAAGCGGTCGCCTGTCTTAAGACACTGCCGGTCCGGGCCGCGGAGATCACGCAGGTCGGCATCTCCCGCGGAAGGCGGGCCGGAGCCTATACCCTCATGACGGCGCAGAACCCGGTGACGGTCATCTGCTGCGAGGGGGATCCCGGACGCGCGGAGGACGCCGGAGGTATAAAAGCCGCAGGCACAGAAGGAGACGGAAATGTCTGAGGCAAGGATCGTGATCGCCGCGCCGGCAAGCGGAAGCGGAAAGACCACCGTTACCTGCGCTCTTCTTGCGGCGCTGCAGCTGCGCGGGGTCCGCGCGGTGTCGTTCAAATGCGGGCCGGACTATATCGATCCCCTGTTTCATGAACAGGTGATCGGCGTGCCGTCCGAAACGCTCGATCTGTTCTTTTCGAAGCCGGCGGATCTTCGGCGGATCTTCCGGCGGCATGCCGCAGAGTCGGAGATCGCGGTCATCGAAGGCGTGATGGGCTACTACGACGGCCTTGGGGCAGCCGAAGATACGGCGTCGACCTACAGGGTCGCCGCAGCACTCGATGCGCCGGCCGTGCTCGTTTTGGACGCGCGCGGACAGAGCCTGTCCGCGATCGCCGTACTGGAAGGGTTTCTTCGGTTCCGGCCCGACAGCCGGATCCGGGGCGTCATTTTCAACCGGATGAGCGAACGGGTCTTTCTTTCGCTGCGAAAAGAGGTGGAGCGTCTCGGCGTCGTACCGCTCGGATATCTGCCGCGTTCGGAGGAGTTCGTGATCGGAAGCCGTCACCTCGGACTCATTACGCCGGACGGGATAAAGGATCTTAAGGAAAAACTTTCGATCCTTGCAAAGACCATAGAGCATACGGTCGACCTTGACCGGCTCCTGGCGCTCGCAGACGCAGCGCCGTCTCTTCCGGAAGACGGAACCGTATGCGTATCCGGAAAGACCGTCACAGACGCACCCGCCGGAAATACACAGCCCGGGGATACCCATGCCGCTTCCCGGAAGGTCCGGATCGCGGCGGCAAAGGACGAGGCGTTCTGTTTCTGGTATAAGGACAATCTGCGCATGCTGGAAGAGCTCGGCGCCGAGATCGTCTTTTTCTCCCCGATCCGCGATGCAGCGCTTCCGGAAGATATCCGGGGTCTGATCCTTCCGGGCGGTTATCCGGAACTTTTTGCCCGGGAACTGGCGGAGAATGTTTCGATGCGGAATTCCGTAAAGGAAGCGGTGCGGTCGGGACTTCCGGTCATTGCCGAATGCGGCGGCTTTCTCTATCTCCACCGGGAGATCGAGGACATGGACGGCGCGTATTATCCAATGGCCGGCGTCCTTGACGCGAAGGCGTGGCGGACGGACAGGCTCGGAAGGTTCGGATACGTGACGCTCCGCGCAAAAGCAGACGGCGGCCTTCTTGCATCCGGAGAAGAGATCCGGGGTCATGAATTCCACTACTATGAAAGCGAAAGCTGCGGAAGCGATCTTAGCGCGGTAAAACCGGACGGGAGGAGCAGGTGGGACTGCGGCCATATGCGGGGAAACCTCCTTGCGCTTTTTCCGCATCTTTATTTCGGGTCCTGCCCGCAGGCCGCAGAGCGGTTTGTCCGCCGGTGTCAGGCATATGCGGAAAAGCCGGCAGATCCTGCGGGGACCGGCACGAAAGAAAGGTAATACGCAATGGCGAAAGCATTGATGATCCAGGGTACGATGTCCGGCGCGGGCAAAAGTCTCCTTACCGCGGGGCTGTGCCGGATCTTCCGGCAGGACGGCCTCAGGGTCGCGCCCTTCAAGGCGCAGAATATGGCGCTCAACTCCTATATTACAAAGGAAGGGCTGGAAATGGGCCGCGCGCAGGTCGTGCAGGCGGAAGCGGCGGGGATCGAACCGTCCGTCCTCATGAACCCGATCCTCCTGAAACCGACGACCGATATGGGCTCGCAGGTCATCGTGAACGGCGAGGTCTTCGGTCAGCTGTCCGCAAAGGAATACTTTGCGCGGAAACGCGAGTTTCTTCCGGCGGTACGGCGCGCGTTCCGGACCCTGTCTGAACGAAACGACGCGATCATTATCGAGGGCGCCGGTTCTCCCGCGGAGATCAATCTCAAGGACAACGA
>JAFOIS010000059.1 GCA_017420605.1 Lachnospiraceae bacterium
AATATCACTTGCTGCAATGCCGAACCGGTCTCCCATCATCAGAAGACAGACAAGGTACTGGTTGCGGTCCTCCGAAAGCCCCGTCGCAGAGACATTGGTGCCGGGCGTAACGACGCGGGTGACTTCACGCTTTACAAGGCCTTTCGCTTCGCGCGGATCCTCGACCTGGTCGCAGATCGCGACCTTGTATCCCTTCTTCACCATGCGGTCGATATAAACGTCCACCGCATGATACGGGACGCCCGCCATCGGGGCGCGTTCTGGAAGACCGCAGTCTTTGCCGGTCAGCGTCAGTTCCAGTTCCTTTGCCGCCGTCTTCGCGTCGTCAAAGAACGTTTCGTAAAAGTCGCCTACCCGGTAGAAAAGGATGCAGTCCTTATATTCCTCTTTGCAGCGCAGGAATTCCTGCATCATCGGAGACAGCGCCATATTTACGCCTCCCCGCTTTCGCCGGCGGTCTGCTCGCCTGCGGCGCCGTCCCCGTCTGCGCGTGATCCGAAATAGTAGAAACCGCGGCATTCGTCAAGCCTTACCGGCACGATGCTGCCGATCTCTCCCGGACAGCCCGGAAAATGCACGACGATATTTTCGGAGATCCTGCCGGTAAGATACCCTTCGTCGCGGTTCACTTCTTCCACCAGGACGGGCTTTACCTGCCCCGTAAAGCGCGCGCATCTTTCTTCGGCCTTTTCCCGGACGAGCGCAAGGAGCCGGTCAAACCTTTCCTTCGCGACCTCCTCCGGTACCTGGTCCGGCATTTCAGCCGCTTTCGTGCCGCTCCTCTTCGAATAGAGGAAGGTGAAAACGCTGTCGTAGCCGACTTCCTCCACAAGGGAAAGCGTCTCCCGGAAATCTTCTTCCGTCTCGCCGGGGAACCCCACGATGATATCCGTCGTCAGGGAAATGTCCGGGATCGCTTTGCGGATACGGCGCACAAGATCAAGATAACCTTCCCTGGTATAGCGACGGTTCATTTCCGTAAGGATCCGCGTGCTGCCCGACTGCACGGGCAGATGGATATGACGGCAGATGGTCTCGTTTTCCGCGATGACCGCAATGAGCGCGTCGGAAAAGTCCTTCGGGTGTGAGGTCATAAAGCGCACGCGCCGGATCCCCGGAACGGCGGCACAACGGGAAAGCAGTTCCGGGAAGGCGGTCGTATCCGCGCTTCCGGTCCCGTAGGAATTTACGTTCTGCCCCAGCAGCATGATCTCTTTCACACCGTCTTTCGCAAGCGCTTCGACTTCACGGAGAATATCCTCCGCAGGCCTTGAGATCTCGCGTCCGCGCACGTACGGAACGATACAGTATGAACAGAAGTTATTGCAGCCGTACGTGATATTGACACCCGATTTGAACGGATATTTCCGGAGTACGGGCATGTCCTCCGGCAGCTCCTCCATATGGTCTTCAAGTGCCGTTGTACGTCCGCCTTTTGTGAGCGTTTCCGCAAGCAGCCCCGCAAAATCCGCAAGGTTATAAGTGCCGAAGATCAGGTCAACGAACGGGAAGCGCTTCCTTACTTCTTCCGCCTCGCCTTTTTCCTGCATCATGCAGCCGCACAGAGCGATCTTCAGGTGCGGTTTTTCTTCCTTTCGCTTTTTCAGGACACCGAGACGCCCGTAGATCCTCTGGTTTGCGTGTTCGCGCACGGTACAGGTATTATACAGGATGAAGTCGGCTTTCTCTTCGTCGTCCGTATCCCTGTAGCCGACGCTGCGCAGAACGCCGCGTATCTTTTCGGAATCGCGCGCGTTCATCTGGCAGCCAAACGTCTCGACGCACGCAAAGAGCGGACGCCCAAGGCGCGACGCGGCAGCCGATACATAAAGGGCCGCGGCCTCGTTTCCGTCTTCGATCTCGTCCGCGAAGCGGACGGAAAGATCGGGGTTTTCCTCTTCCGCGTCTCGGAAGACGCGGCGGATGCTCCTTCTGTAGCTTTCCGGCGAAAGCCCGGCGTCGAAGACCGTGACGGACGTCTCTTCAAAAATATCCGTAAGGCAGTCAAAGAGCGCGTCCAGATTGCCGCCGTAGTAATCCGGCAGGGAAAGCGCTTCGGAGAGGCGCCTGTGGATCTCTTTTCTGCTTTTTGTGTTGGTAAGGTCGATCAGGATCTCTTTCAAAATATGCCTCCGCGCCGGCTTTACGGCTCCCCGTACAAAAGCTCGAACGATTCGTAATGATCTCCGGTATAGTAAACAAGTCCGTCATTGGAAAACACGATCCGCTTCGCGCCGCGCGTTTTCCCGTTGTAATCGATATCACACTCAAAGTATTTCCGGCCCTTTTTCTCAGGCAGGAGTTTTTCGTAATTGCCGAAGCGGCTGCCGCCGATGCTCATGCCCGGGGCCACTCTCCACAGGCTCCCGTAGGATTTGTCCCAGCCCAGCTCTTCGGCTTCCCTCTTGGTCAGGAAGTTTTCCGGAAGTTTTCCGTACGTGTGGATGTAGAGGGCAACTTCCTCTTTCGAGGAGTACCAGCCGTCCTCCGTTACCGTAAGACTGCCGTCCGCGGCCCCGCTCTCCGAACTTTCAGGTTCTTTGCGGTCGTTTCCGGAAGGCGTTTCATCTTCCGGCAGTTCGTTCTCTTCCGGTCCCGCGGCGTTTCCCGCAGAAGACGTTCCGCTTTCCGGCGCAGTATCCGTGCCGCCGGACTCTTCCGCGCTTTCCTCCCCGCCTGCGCCGGCGGGATCTTCCGCGCTTTCCTCTCCCGATGCGTTTCCGGAGCCGGATACGCTTTCCTCCCCGGCTGCGTTTTCCGACGAGGATGCGCTTTCTGCGGCAGAGGTGTTTTCACCGGATGATCCGGCGTCTTCTCCGCCGCTTTGCGTTGTCTCTTCGGAAGCGCTCTCCGCCTCCGGAAGCAGCGACAGCGTCTGGGATACGCTCTCCGCGTTTTCCGCCGCCGGATCCGCCGTCCGTCTTCCGCATCCCGCAAGAAGGAGCAGGATCAGGAGAATGAGGCCCGCATGCCTCAGTATCTTTCTGGTCATTGTCTTACCTGTCCGTTTCCGTAGATCTCATATTTGACCGAAGTCAGCGCAAATAGCCCCATCGGCCCCCTGGCATGAAGTTTCTGCGTGCTGATGCCGATCTCCGCGCCGAAGCCGAACTCGAAGCCGTCCGTGAACCGCGTCGACGCGTTCACGTAAACGCACGCCGAGTCGACTGCCCGAAGGAACGTTTCCGCGTGTCCCGCATCTTCCGTTACGATCGTCTCGGAATGCGACGTACTGTACCGGTTGATATGCTCCACCGCCTCTTCGACCGAGCCGACGGTCTTCACGGAGATCTCGTAATCGAGGTACTCGCGGCCGAAATCTTCTTCCGTCGCCGCCTCTGCGCCGGGAAGATACGGCAATGCCTCCGCGTCCGCATGGAAACGGACGTTCCAGGGTTTCAGAGCCTCGTATGCCGCCGGAAGAAATTCCGGAAGAATACCGCGGTGCACGACGAGCGATTCGCAGGCGTTGCAGACCGAGATCCGCTGCGTCTTCGCGTTGACGAGGATCTTCACCGCCATGGGAAGATCCGCGCTCTCGTCCACATAGAGGTGGCAGTTTCCCGCGCCGGTCTCGATGACCGGCACCGTGCTTTCGCGCAGCACCGCACGGATGAGTCCGGCGCTTCCGCGCGGGATCAGTACGTCGACGTATTCGCGCAGGTGCATGAGGGCCGCAGCCGTTTCGCGCGAGGTATCCGTAAGGAGCTGGACCGCGTCCGGATGCGAACCGCCTTCGGCGAGCGCTTCGCGCAGCGTATCAACAACGGCGATATTGGTCCTGAGCGCCTCGTGCCCGCCGCGAAGAATAGCCGCGTTGCCCGTTTTGAAGCAGAGGGCGAAAACGTCCGCCGTCACGTTTGGACGCGCTTCGTAGATCACGGCGATCACGCCGAGGGGGACACGCACCTTGTAGATCTTAAGGCCGTTCGGCCTCTCCGACATGAATTCCTTCTCTCCGACCGGATCCGGGAGCTTTGCGACAGCGCGGATGCCTTCCGCGATCCCGTCGATTCTCTCTTTCGTAAGACGCAGGCGGTCCTGCATCGCAGGAGACATTCCTTCCGCGGCGGCAAGCACGATATCTTCTTCATTTGCCGCAAGGATCGCGTCGCTCTTCCGCACCAGACGATCCGCCGCAAGATAAAGCAGCCTGTTCTTCTCTTCCGCCGGA
>JAFOIS010000005.1 GCA_017420605.1 Lachnospiraceae bacterium
AAATGTGTGTCTTAACGGCGCGCCGCTGTACCAGCGGCTGATCCTCGATCAGGGCTACTGGCCGAAGAGCGGCCTTACGCCGCCGTCGGAGGAAGCGCTCATCGAAGACATCGACAAGACGCTGGCGCTGGGCTACAACGGCGTCCGCAAGCACCAGAAGGTCGAGGACGAGCGGTTTCTTTACTGGGCGGATGTAAAGGGCCTCCTCGTCTGGAGCGAGATGGCCGCCGCCTATGACTTTACGGACGACGCCGTGCAGCAGTTCACAGAGCAGTGGATGGAGATCGTCCGGCAGAACTATAACCATCCGTCCATCATCACCTGGACGCCGTTCAACGAAAGCTGGGGCTTCCGGCAACTCCGCGCAAGGAAGGACGAGCAGGCGTTCGCGGACGGCATTTATTACCTGACGCATGCTTTTGACAGAAACCGTCCGGTGATCGGCAACGACGGCTGGGAGCAGACGAAGACGGACGTCGTGACCTGGCACAATTACGAAGAATCCGGAGACGTCCTTTACGAGCGGTATCACGATCACCTGCCGGAGATCCTTGATAATACGCTGTATCATACCGGCAACCGGAAGGCCTTCGCCTCGGATCACCCCTATGAGGGCCAGGCTGTGCTCGTGACGGAATTCGGCGGGATCGCGTTCAGCTCGGAAAGCGGCTGGGGCTACGGCAACCAGGTAAAGGACGAGGAGACCTTCCTTGCGCGGTTCGATAAGGTCACGACGGCGATCAAGAAGCTTCCGTACGTTTCCGGCTACTGCTATACACAGCTCACAGACGTACAGCAGGAGGTCAACGGCCTGCTCGACGAGAACAGAAACTACAAGATCGATCCCGAAAAGATCCGGGAGATCAATCTCCGGAAAGTCGGCGTGCGGTTCCGGGAATGATACGGATCAGGGCACGGGAAAAGGGGCAGTACAGCAGCCGGCCGGATGCAAAAGGCACGGGACGTGCAGACGGAAAGGAAACGGAATGGAAAATCATATCGTATTGTCGCTGGGGCCGGAAGGCTCGAACCGCCGGAACTCGGAAGGCTCGTTCCTCCGGCTTGAAGACGGAGAGATCTTGTTCATCTACAGCCGGTTTGAGGGCGATTATGACGACGGCGCACCGTCGGACCTTTATATGATCCGTTCCGCTGACGAGGGCGAAACCTGGACGAAGCCGGAAATGACGCTTTCCGCTTCGCGGTTCGGCGTATCCAATATCATGAGCGTTTCACTCCTTCGGATGCGGAACGGAGACGTCGGCATGTTCTTCATCGTTAAGCGTCCGCAGGACGTAGACGAGATCGTGCTCGCGCGCTCGAGCGATGAAGGGAAGACCTGGTACCGGTTCGTGCGCTGTGACATTCCCGGACGGGAAGCATACTACGTCCTCAATAACGACCGCGCCGAGCGTCTTGCTTCAGGACGGATCATCCTGCCTCTCGCGGTGCATCCGTCGCAGCCGGTAGCGGGCGTTCCGTACTATTTTGAAGGCCGCGGCTATTTCACCGCCCTGTATTCCGACGACGACGGAGATACTTTCCGGCTCAGTGCCGACAACGTCTATCCGTCGTTTGTCCATACGAAGTCCGGCCTGCAGGAACCCGGCGTCGTAGAGCTTCGGGACGGTGTGCTCTGGGGGTACGCCAGGACGGACCAGCAGGTCCAGTACGAGTTCTATTCCTATGACGGTGGCATGCACTGGAGCGCCGCGCAGCCTTCCGTTTTCACGTCGCCGTGTTCCCCGATGAAGATCCGCCGGGAGCCGGAGAGCGGGAAGCTCGTTTCCGTATGGAATCCCATTCCGAATTATAACGGCCGGCCGAAGTATCCGGCGGGCTGGGGACGGACGCCGATCGTTTTTTCGGAAAGCGGGGATAACGGGGAAACATGGAGCAGACCCGTGGTGATCGAAGGAAAAGAAGAGTACGGCTACTGCTATCCGGCGGTGTTTTTTACGAACGACGGGGCCTTTCTTACGGCTTACTGCGCAGGCGGGCCGGAGGACGGGATCTGCCTTGCGCGTCTTACGATCAGCAAGATCTTTATGTGAATATGGCCGCATTCGGTTCATCTTGACTAACGGCAGCGTTGTCTGATAATCTTAAATGGGTCAGTGCGAATACTGATACTGTCTTTTAGGAGGAGATCAAAATGGCAAAATGGGTATGCAGCGTTTGCGGTTATGTACATGAAGGCGATGAGGCGCCGGAAAAGTGCCCGATCTGCAAAGCGCCGGCTGAGAAATTCATCAAACAGGACGAGGAAATGAGCTGGGCCTCCGAACACGTCGTCGGCGTCGCCAAGGGTGCGCCGGAAGACATCATTGCGGATCTTCGCGCCAACTTCAACGGCGAATGCTCGGAAGTCGGCATGTATCTTGCGATGGCGCGCGTCGCGTTCCGCGAAGGCTATCCGGAGATCGGCCTTTACTGGGAGAAGGCGGCCTACGAAGAAGCCGAGCACGCGGCGAAGTTCGCGGAGCTTCTGGGCGAAGTCGTGACCGACAGCACGAAGAAGAATCTGCAGATGCGTGTCGAAGCCGAGAACGGCGCGACCGCGGGCAAGACGGATCTTGCGAAGAGAGCGAAAGCCCTCAACCTCGACGCGATCCACGACACCGTGCATGAAATGGCCAGAGACGAGGCCAGACACGGCAAAGCTTTCAAGGGCCTTCTTGAGAGATATTTCAAATAAGCTGAAAACAGCGTAAAAAGGCAGTGAAAGGAGCGGGGATCCCGCTCCTTTTTTGCGCCGGTCTTTTATATGTATCAAACCCGGGAATGGAAATATGCGTGAATTTTTTCAGACTTCGCCTGTATACTGATAGATAGAAGCAGAGGGCAGACAGGCTTTTCTATTCGGAAGGAGGTGTTCTTCCATGTTCTCATGGTTCAAAAAGAAAAAGA
>JAFOIS010000060.1 GCA_017420605.1 Lachnospiraceae bacterium
AACGGGCGGCTGCGCATGCAGCCGCCTTTTTCGATTGAACAGATTCAACAATTTCGTCAGACAATCGCTTCATCGCTGTCTGCCAGGAATTCTTCATAATCCCGATACAGAAGAAACGACGAAACGAAACTGACCAGTGAGAATCCGATAAAGAGAATGAATATCACGCTGCCGGGGAAGAGCAGAAAAGAGGCTGCTTCCAGCGCGCATCCGATGAGCGATGCGGCAAAAGTGCGCAGGAAACAGGCGGCGATCAGACGTTTTGTTTCTGTCAGAAGGCCGCGCAGCGGAAGATCGGTCACGGCGATCAGCCGGTATATGTGCAGGGCGGCCATGACAAGGGCAAACAGAAGGATCCCCGCGGCGACGGCAAGCAGAATAAACGGCGTACCCATCGTTTCTGCAAACGACCGGTACATGAGGATCGAAAGCCCGAGCGTAAACGAAAGGATCATGATCAGGAGGCCCGAGGGCAGCGCCTGTTTGAATTTCGAACGGAAGACCGAGAAATAATCGGCGGCCGTATAATCCGCTTCTCCGGATATGAGAATGAGGGTTCCGCGCGAGAGCGCCGTCATCGCGGCCGGGATCGTCACGACCGGGATCGCGGTAACAAGAAACAGGATATTCAGCTTTACCAGATCAAAGAAGCAGATGAAGAAGAGCAGGATGAAGCGCTTCCATCCTGGATCTTCTCTTTTCGGCATCCTGAATATGGTCTGCTTACTTCTTGCCATATGAATACCTATGATACAAGCAGGCAGAACGGATCTTGTGAGCAGCCTGGTCCAAAGGAGCCCGAAGACCGCAGGGCTGAGGGGGACGACGACGGCTGCGAATCGGATCCGTTCTGTCTAATGTCTATAACTTTAGCTCTCCAACCCCGTCCCGGATCTCGATCTTCGCGTTATACCGCTCGCAAAGTTCCGCCAGATACCGGAGCGTTTCCTCGTCGTGCGAAAGATACGGAAGCCCCTTGACGGAACGCGGCGCATACTGGTTGAGATCGGTCGGATAGAGCAGGACTTTTGACACTTTGCCGTCCTCAAAGGTCACGGACGGAAGATACGCGCGCCAGATATTGCGGAGCGTGCCGTAGCCGACCGTGCCGTTTTTGCTCCGGTCGTTCATGTAAGCGCCGACCTTCATGTCAAGCGGAAGCTTCCGGTTGATGAACGCGTCGTACGGCTGCACGGAGACGGTCTCGGTTTCGAAAAGGAAGTTGCCGATGCTGTAGAAGATAACGCCTTCTTTATACAGCTCGATCCCCTGCATCTCATGCGGGCCGTGACCCATGAAGATCTGAGCGCCGGCGTCGATGCACGCGCGTGCGAAGATCTCCGTAAACTGTGCCGGATGCGTCGTATCGCCGTCACGGTAACCGTGGGAATGATAGCTGACGATCACGATGTCCGCCTGCCGTCTTGCTTCCTCGACTTCGGCGGTGATACGGTCCAGGTCTTCTTTTTTCGGGACAGTCTCGACGAAGTTTTTATCATCCAGCTGGAAGAGACCGATGCCGCCGAACGGAAGCTTGCCTTCCGGGAACGGGGGTGTGTAGCCCATGCGGATCGAATAGTCGGTGCTGTCGTTGATCTCCGTGAGCGCGGCAAGTTCTTTAGCCATCTCGTAATGCTCCGCGTCGACGTGGAAGATCGTATCGTGACGGACCGGGTTGAGGCCCGGCCTCCCCTGGACGATATCGCTCTGGCCGCCGGCGCGGTCTTCACTGTGGAGCGAGCCGGAGCAGGAGATGAGTGCCACACGCCCGTTTCGTGTTTCAAGATAGCAGGCGGAGGAAGCTTCCCGGAGGTTTTTTCCGCTGCCGGAGAAGATCATGTTCCGCTCCTTAAGATGCCGGATCGTGCCGAGCACACCGCCGACACCGTAGTCGCCGGTATGGTTGTTCGCGGTATTGAAAAGGTTAAAGCCCATCCTCTTTACGTCGTCGAGAATGACCGGGTCCGCCATTGCCCAGGTACCGCCGCTTTCCGCCGCCGGATAACCTTCCTGATCATGGAAGGTCATTTCGAGATTGACGAACCGGGCGTCGTGGGAGAGGATAAGATCCCGCAGTTCCTCGAAGCCTTCATAGCCGCTATCGGCAATGCGCCTTGTCATGAAAAGGTCGCCCGCGCCGATCAGTGTAACTTTCTTTTTATCCATGCCTGTTTTTCCTCACAATAACACTGCTGCACAACGCTTTGTACGGCGCGGCGTCAGGGCTTTTTTATCAGAGCATCCGGATCGTTTACGATATCGTAGACCGTACCGCAGAACGCCTTGACCGCGTTCGGGATCAGGACTTCGTTATCGATATTGTAGTTGCGCGCGTGCGCGACGCCGGTCATGTCGGTCAGGACCCGCATAAACGTCGATTCGCCGCCGTTTGCCTGCACTTTGTTGATGAAATAGGAGCAGTCCTCCGAACCGCCGCCCTTCATGCTGTCTTCCGCGGATACCAGAAGGCCGAGGTCTTCGGTGCATACGCGGCGGATGCGCTTAAGGAGGGGAGCGGAGCTTACGAATGACTCCGCGGCGCCCTTGCAGACAAGTTCATAGGTACATTCCTGCATGGCGCAGCTGTGCTCGATAATGCGTTTCGCCTTGCCGAGCATGTAATCGCAAAGTTCGTTCGTCTGGCCGCGGATCTCGAAGTCGAGATGCACTTCATCGGAAATGGCATTCACGACGCTGTCGTCGCGGACCTTGCCGATGCCGATGCGCGTCGCGCCCGCGGAATGGCGGGCGATGGCGTTGAGTTCCAGAATGATCGTGGCCGCCGCAAGGAGAGCGTCGTGACCGAGTTCCGGACAGCCTGCCGCGTGGACAGAATGACCGTGGATCACAAGCCCCCATTTGGAAGTGGCCAGAGAACCGTGCATCCCGGGTACGAGCGCCGTGCCGGGTGCCTCATTCTTGCGCTTTGTGGCATGCGACCCGATCATATACATCATATCGTCCAGATGGCCGTTCGCTACGATCGCCTGCGCTCCTCCGGCGACGCCTTCTTCGTGCGGCTGGAAAATGAGCTTGATCGTACCGTGCAGCTCATCCCGGATCTTCATCAGGACTTCCGCGACACCCAGTCCGATCACGGCATGGCTGTCGTGCCCGCACGCGTGCATAAAGCCGTTGTTCACGGAAGCATAGCCGAGACGGCAGGGCATATGATCCGGATCGGTGCTCTCCGGAATACCGAGCGCGTCGATATCGAACCGCATCCCGACGACCGGACCGTCACCGCAGTGCAGGATCCCGATACAGCCGGTCATGCCGCCTTTTGTATAAGGAACGAATTCCGGGTCGGCACCCTGCGCGAGGGCGCGGGCATATTCCGCATCGAGGACCTCGTCCGACGGCACGCTCATCCGCACGTCGCGTTTCATCACCTGATCGCCGAGTAGGACTTCGTCGAAGCCAAGATTTGTGAGGCGCCGCGCGATCAGCGACGTCGTACGCATCTCGAACCAGCCGCCCTCGGCATACTTATGGAAGTCGTGCCGCTCCTCGACAAGCTTCGGCGTGATCGCCTCCGCCGTCCCGATAATTGTCTGAAAAGCTTCTTTTCTTGTCATTAGTAACCTCAAATATTATGGATCGCATTAAAAGTGACAGAAAGAGCCGGAAAAGAATGCCCTGACGCAAACATAGGCAGACGGCGCCGGAACCGGGAGCATAGCGGACACCGGCGCAGCACTGTTTGAGCGCGAAGCGCGAGTTTGCGAAGCCGGTGTCCAATAGGCGGCGGACCGGTGACAAGCCGTCAACGGGTTTGCGGAAGGGCATTCTGAAGAAGTTTACTCTACTTCCGGAAACAGCTCCTGGATCTCCTGCAGCGTCTCGCGAACATAGAGCTCGCCGCCCTCATGGCCGCATTCGCCGCTGGAGATGAACGCGCTGTAGTGTCCGCCCTTTTCCGCTTTCACGGTCGGCAGATACCCTTCGGCGCCATTGCACAGCTGGATCAGGAACGTCTGTTCGGCCTTCGAACGGACGCGGATCTGGTTGCCGTACTTCAGGAACAGCTCGAACGGGTTCGTCGCAAACGCTACCGTGCCGAGACGCAGGATGTGCGATTCGATCGGCACCACGTTCATGACTTCCTGCAGTTTATAGCGGGAGATCACGCCGAGGTCGACCTGCATCTTTGCGGCGTCGTAGAAGTTCACGTCGCCGGGGTGCTCGGCAAGGTATTCTTTCACGCCGCGGCAGGCCTTGTTGTATTCGGCCATCGTTGCGCGGCGGAGCGGCAGCTGCATGGTCTCGACTTTGTGCTCGAAGACCGGGTCCTTCTGCGGATCGTCGAGGCCTTCTTCATAGACCGCGATGATCTCGGTCGCGATGCGGCGGCCGGTCACTTTCATACCGGAGATATCGAACATGGACGGATCGGCTTTTCTCTTCAGCGGATGCGCGTGCTCGATGTTCGGATCGTTGACGTCGCTTTCCGGGACGACCCAGCGGACGAGGTCGACCGGGCACTGGCAGCCGGCGGGAGCGCAGAGGGCGAGAAGATAGAGTTCCTCTCCGAAATATTTGCGAAGCCGGACCTTGACTTCTCCCCAGTAGTCCGGGGAAACGAAGAGGCGGTGCTGCACACACTGCGCCGGGCAGGCGATATTGGCGACGATGCCGCTGATCTTTCCTTCGGCGTCTTTAATGAAAAGAAGTTCGATGCCGTCGTCGCTGTCGCATTCGATCTCTTCGAAAACGGCAGTGTTCGTGTCGCCCCACATCTGCGCGGAACCGTCACTGTAAACGGCGCGGCGGCAGTGACCGACCGAAGCGCGGCCGAAGGCATTGGTGAAGGAGCCTTCCTTACGGCCTTCCCAGGCTTCGATGATCGCTGCGGAGATGCGCTCGACGAGGAGCGTATAGGTCTCCGCGGGCGTGATCACGTCGGGATTGTTCGTGACCGGCGCGCTTTCGATATATTTGCGGCCGGGCGGGAGGAGAGACTCCAGGATCACGCGGGAAGACGTGGAGAACGCCGCATTCGAGCCGGCGCGCTTCGCCTGATTCTCGCGCGGATAGACCGGCGCGGTGTGGGTGTGGATCGCGGAGATCATAACTTTCATCGGGTCAAGGCCTTCCGCCTTGCCGGCGATCGCCTCACGGACCGAGTCTACAAGGTTGATCGAAACGGCGACAAGGTCGCAACTTACGAATACCGCCTGCTCCGTGCCGTCGTCAATGGCGAGAGCGGTCACCGTGATCGGCTTTTCTACATATTCAGAGATACGTTCGGCAAACTGGCCTGCCAGGGATACTTTTTTGTCCGGAGTGATACTTTTCTCGGCCCAACCGAATTTCAGTGTGCTCATAACGCTTTGTAAAGCCTCCTTTTCATGCAGAGGGGAGGATGCGATACGCCTCCTCTCTGTTTGTTAAGAATAGTTTACGAAACAATGAAAATGTTTCGCGGTTCTTTTAGTGATTTAAGTATAGGTAATTTCGTTATCCGTGTCAACGGTGAACAAATAATGCCATATGGATTTTCAGTAAAATCTATTTTACTGAATGATTCGTGTCGGCAGGTTGCACAACGCAAAAAGTGCCGCAGTTTCAATAAAAACGCAAGCACACAGAGGTGAAAAAACAATAGTGAAACGACACGGTTTGTTAAAAATACTGAAATTTCGCTGCGGCGAAACAGAATGATTGACATCGAAGCGAAACAACTTATAATTATACTGTACTGTTTCGTAAGCACTGCTGTGTGCTTTTGACGGGGGTAAGGAATATGGCAAAAAGAAAGAGGGAGCAGAAGCTGGGTACGGTGGCCACGATCCAGAGCTACTTCATGATTGCCGGGAGCGTAACAGGTCTTATCCTGTTCGTCGTCATCCCGCTGGGCTGGATCGTCAGTTTCATGCTGGTGAAGTATAAGGGCTACGGCACCATGACCTACGTCGGTCTCGAAAACTTCATCCGCGTGTTCCAGCGTTCGCCGAAATACTGGCTTGCTGTCAAGAACACCTTTATATTCGCGTTCGGAAAGCTGGCGGTAGAGATACCTCTTGCGCTGGTCCTTGCATTCCTGCTGACAAGGGATATAAAAGGACAGAGCTTCTTCCGTACGATGTATTTCATGCCGTCCATGGTCTCCGTGGCGGTCATCGGCGTCATCTTCAGTTTCATGTTCAACTCGGCGTCAGGCGTCGTCAACGCGTTCATGAATCTTTTCGGCGGGGCGAGCATCAACTGGTTCGGCGACGGCGTACATGCGATGCTCGTTCTGATGATCGCATCGATATGGCAGAACTTCGGTATCAATATGCTGTTCTTCATGACGGGTATACAAAGTATCTCGGCGGAGATGTACGAAGCGGCCGCGATCGACGGCGCGAGCAATACCCGCCAGTTCTTTACGATCACGATCCCGCTTCTCGGGCCGGTCCTTCAGATGGTCCTTATGAACGCGGTCCTCGGATCCCTCAAGGTCACCGACCTCGTGCTGACGCTCACCAACGGACGGCCGAACGGCAAGACCGAGGTGATGATGACCTACATTTACAAATATTTCTTCCAGCAGGACGGCGGCAATATGCAGAAGCAGTACGGCTACGGCGCCGCGCTGACCGTTGTGACTGCTGTCATGCTTACGCTCGTAACGCTCGTTTATCTGCGGGCCACGAAGAAGAGCAGTGAGATCTATTAAGGGAAGGGAGGAAAAAACATGCATTTTCGAATGAGTACGCCCGGAAAGATCATCATGTACATCTTCCTGGTCCTGATCGTCATCATAACGCTGGTTCCGCTGGTCTATACAGCCGGCGCTTCCGTCAAGACAAACTTCGAGATCGCCCAGGGCGGCATCAAACCGTTCCCGGATCATCCCACGCTTGATAACTTCAAGCAGGTCTGGGGAATGAACTCCGTCGGGCTTTCCAACAACGCGACGTACGCGGACTATACGAAGAACTCGGTCATCGTTTCTTTGATGACGGTCTGCTTCGTGGTATTCTTCACCTCCATGTCGGCATACTGCTTCCAGAGAGGCAATTTCCCGGGACGTGATATTTTGTACTGGATCTTTATGGGAACGATGTTCGTGGCCGCAGGATCGGTCACGATGTTCCCGCTGATGCAGATCACGTCAAAGCTCGGCCTCAACAACCGGCTCGGTGTCGCGATCGTACAGTTCTCAACGGCAGGCGCGTCAAACCTGTTCCTTACGATGGGGTACCTCAAGACCATCAGCAAGGATATGGACGACGCGGCGCGTATCGACGGCTGCTCGTTCTTCTCCATCTGGTGGAGGATCATCCTGCCGCTCTCCAAACCGATCCTGGCGACGATCGCGCTGATGAGCTTCCGCGGATCCTGGAACAACTACCTTATGCCGATGCTGATGCTGACGAAGCGCTCCGAATGGACGACGCTCGTCGTCGCGGTCGTCAAGCTCCAGTCCACCGGCGGTTCCGGCGCGACGCAGTACAACCTCATGATGGCGGGCACGATGCTTGCCGCCATGCCGATGGTCATCCTGTTCCTGATCATGAACAAGATGTTCGTCCAGGGTATCACGCAGGGCGCCGTCAAAGGCTGATAAAAGGGATCCGGTTTGGCGAAGGTCATTCTGTCCGGCGTCCGCAGGACGTATGAAGACGGCACGGAAGCCGTGCGCGGCGTAGATCTGACGATCGAAGACGGCTCGTTCTTCGTGCTTTTGGGACCGTCGGGCTGCGGAAAGACGACGCTGCTCCGCATGATCGCGGGACTCGATCCGGTGACGGAAGGCACGATCGAATTCGACGGCCGCTGCGTAAACGGAGAGGAACCCAAAAAACGGAATACGGCGATGGTCTTCCAGAACTATTCGCTGTACCCGGACCGAAACGTATACAGAAATATCGCTTTTCCGCTGGAAAGCCTGCACCGGAAGGCGGAAGAGATCGACAGAAAAGTGACGGAAGTCGCTTCGCTCCTTGACATTACGAACATACTGAACCGTAAGCCGAGAACGCTTTCCGGAGGACAGAAACAACGTGTCGCGCTTGCCCGGGCGCTCGTCCGGGAACCGTCGGTGTTCCTTCTCGATGAACCGTTCGCGAACCTCGATCCGTCGATGCGCAAAGCGCTGAGGAGCGATCTTCTGGCAATCCATGCGAAGACGAAATGCACTTTCCTCTATGTGACGCACGACCAGGCGGAAGCCATGGAAATGGGCGACCGGATCGCCGTCATGAAAGAGGGGAAGATCGAACAGACCGGAAGCCCGATGGAAGTATTCCGCAATCCGGTGAACACCTTTGTCGCCGGCTTCCTGGGACGCCCGAAGACCGAGATCTTTCCGGCATCGCTCCTTCCCGGGGAGAAGAGCATCCTTGCGGACTGCGGCGCGTTCCGTCTGACGTTCCCGAAGGAACGGTTCCGGGATCCCGCTGTTCTTGACGGTGAGAAGGCGCAGGCCGGCATCCGGCCGGACTCCTTCGTAAGGACCGAAGATCCCGCGGGATTTACGGTCATCCTTTCCGATCTGCATAAGATGGGCGCGAAGACCGAAGCCGTGGCTTCCTTTGAAGACCGTTCCTTCCATGTGCTGCTCGGCGGGGAGGGACTGACGGAAGGACCGCTGCGTCTTGCGGTACGCGAAGAGGAAGCGCTCCTTTTTGATGAAGACGGCAGAAGTCTCCTTCTTCCCGTCCCGGTAGAGGATGTACCGGTGCGCGCCGTACCGAAAGCATTTTCGGAGGATGCGGCGGAGCAGGACGACAGAAGCGGATTTGCCAGATTTTTCGGAACGTTTTTCTCCGGCTGGTGGGATCTTCTCATGCTGAATCTGCTTTTCCTCGTAAGCTGCATCGGGATCATCACTATCCCGGCAGCCGTCACGGCAATGTGCCGGATCGTCATCGCGATGGAAGAGGAGGAGGTATATTTCCTCTGGAAGGACTACTGGAAGGCGTTCCGGAAAGACTTTTTCCGTTCGCTCCTAGGCGGCGTGATCCTTGCGGCATTGCTTTACGCGTTCGCGCAGGCCGGCCGTTTCTACGGGCAGCTTTCGGCGACAAGGGGGTATCTCCTGTTTCTCGGTGCCGTGATGTTCGGTATGTTTCTTTTGGTCTGCATCACCGGGATCTGGTTTTTCCCGATGCATGCAATGGTGGATCTGCCGGTGACGACGCTCCTTCGGAACGCGTTCGTACTGGCGGTCTCGAACCTGAAAAAAACGCTTCCTGCCATAGCGGCGGCGATCGTAAGTTTCGTCCTGATCGGTGTGATGCTCTGGCCGTACAGCGTTCTGTATATCATAAGCTATATGTTTTCACTGACGGCGCTTATCTGCGTGTGGTTTGTTTATCCGGAGATCCGGCGCCGCGTGATCATAAAGGAATAAGGGGCCTGCCCGGGAGGAAAAGAAATGGAAAAAAAGACAGTCGGTCTTGTATGCTTCGGCGAGATCAATACGCCCTACGAGCGTCTGCAGCTCAAGCATGACGAAGTCGTATCGAAGCTGGCCGGTCTGGACGGTGACTTTATCGACTGCGGGATCGTGATCGACGATCCGGCGTACGAAGCCGCGAACGCCGCGATCGCAAAGCTCAAAGCGCAGGAGTTCGAAACGCTTCTTGTCTGCGTGATGGGCTGGGTCCCGACACATGCGGTCATCAAAGTCACAGACCATTTCCGTCATCTGCCGATGATCCTCTGGGGGCTTTGCGGCTGGAAAGAGAACGGGCGCATCATCACGACGGCGGAACAGGCCGGCACGACGGCGCTCCGCCCGACGTTCCAGGAGATGCACTACCGCTTCAAGTATATCTACAACGTGATCGGCGAAGAATGGCCGCTTGGCAGCATCCAGAGTTTTGTGGACGCGGCACACGCCGCCGCCTCGCTGCGCGACGCCCGCCTCGGCACGATGGGCTACCGCGATATGCTGCTCTACGGGACACAGTATGAAGGCTTCTCGCTCCGGCGCGAGATCGGCGTCGAGGTCGAGCCGTTCGAAATGCTGGAGATGGTCCAGAATATCGAGAAGCTCGATCCGGCAGAGGTCGCCGAAGGCGTCCGCTATGTCAAAGAGAACTGGGTCAT
>JAFOIS010000061.1 GCA_017420605.1 Lachnospiraceae bacterium
GATCCGTACACACCGACAGAGGAAATCTGCGCAGCGTTTACCAGTTCATTATATCGCGCCGTAACAGAATTGCAATAAAATACGCCGTCTTTTGGAAAAACAGGCCGCCCGCCCGAACATATCGAACCGAAAAACATTTAAAAACTTCGTGGATTTTCCCGTTGTTTCGGGTACAATATGGTAAAGCGATCCACGCAAAAAAGGTCGCGCTCAGCAACATGCCGCCTTCGCGGCACGCAGTATCCGCTCTGCGGGGAAGGGACGCATTATGACATTTCAGTTCTGGGGAGACGGCTCCAAGGCCGCCATGGACCTTGTGGATCAGATCCGGGTCCGCAGCACGGAAAACTTCAACTGGACCTTCATTTTCATCCTTGCCGTCGTATTCTACGTGTACTGGTCGGAATTCCACAAAAAGGAGTATGAAGTCATCTTCGCCGGGTTCGCGCTCTACGGCGTGCACTGGCTGTATGAGATCGGCAACGCGGTCATCGGGCACGTCACGGGCTATCCGCTCTGGTCCGTCAGCAACGAATCCACGACCTTCATCCTGCTCATCGGCGTGTGCTGGGAGCTTTCGATGATGTTCTCGCTCGCCGGCATCATTTCCTTTAAAATGCTGCCGCAGGACCGGAGCAAACGGTATTTTGCGAAAAACGGGAAAGGCGGGATCAGCTGCAAGCTTGTCGGCGCGATCGAGATGGCGCTGCTTTTCGCGCTGTTCGAATCGTTCCTCGCCGGGACGAGCAATCACTCGTTTATCTGGGTCTATAAGTGGTGGGGCGTCCTGCCGGTGTTCATCACGACCTATATCCCGTTCTTCCTCGCCAGCAACTATGTGCCGGATATGGCGCCCGCGAAGAGAAAACGGTTCCTGCTCATCGAATGGGGTCTTGTCGCGGTACTGCTGATCGTCCTGATCCCGCTGGGGATCATCTGAGACCGAATCGCCGCCTGCCGTACAGATAAACCTTGTGCCGCACTTCTGACTGCCAAACGGACACTGCCGGGGAATATTTGAACTATGTCAAACGTTAACGTACTCAATCAGATCTTTATTATTTACTTCGGTATTATCGCGGGCTTCGTGTTCCGGAAGCTTAAGGTCCTGACCGAAGAGCGGACGTCGGCACTCTCTGCGATCGTGGTGAATATCGTCCTGCCGTTCTACATTTTCAGCGCGATCCTGCGGACGGACGCCGGCGTCGACGCAAAGGGCGTCCTTGTGACGCTCGGCCTGTCCACCGGGTTCTTCCTTGTATGCGGGCTTATCGGGATCGTTGTGACGGCGCTTCTTAGGCCGAAGAAGGAGGACCGGGGCGTCTATCTTTTCGAACTGATGTGCAGCAACGTCGCGTACATCGGGATCCCGGTCTGCGGCGCGGTGCTCGGGGAGACGGGCCGTTTTTATGGCGCCCTCCTCAATATCCCCTATAACCTGATCTGCTTTTCGCTGGGGATCTTTCTTCTTGCCGGCAGGATGCCGCTCAAAAAGATCCTGAATCCGGTGTTCATTACCGGTCTTATCGCGGCGGTCCTCTTTATGCTGAAGGTACCGGTGCCGGAGCTTGTGCTGGACGGCTGCGCCTTCATCGGTCAGGCGACTTCGCCGTGCGCGATGTTCATCATCGGCTCGGCGCTCGGCGGGATCCCGATCCGGGAACTCTTTACCGAATGGCGCGTGATCCCGTATCTTATCCTGCGCCTCTTCGGGCTTGCCGCGATCATCGCGGCCCTGCTTTCGTTCGTGCCGGTCGACGAGACGCTCAAAGGGATGCTGATCCTCATGGCGGCGCTGCCGGCGGCGACGAACTCCACGATGCTGTGTACGATCTACGGCGGCAACCGCGCGCTGTCCGCGAAGCTCATTTTCCTGTCCACCGCGCTGTGCGGGATCACGATCCCGCTGTGGGCGGCGCTGTACTTCAAGGTATAAGAAGGCTGCCGCAGATGCGGTGGCCTGTTCTATTGACCTGATTCCAGGTTTTCACCGGATCAGGTCAATGTTTTCCGGCAATGCCGCTTTTCCTGACGATTTTCATTGACCTGATTCCGGGTTTTCACCGGATCAGGTCAATGTTTTCCGGCGATGCCGCCCTTTCTGACGGTTTTTCATTGACCTGAATTCGGGTTTTTACCGGATCGGGTCAACGTTTTCCCGCCGAGCGGCCTCACTCTGCTCCCGTGGTCCCCAGGCGGCCGTCACGGAACGGCTTGTCACTCGAGAACGAAGCGGAAGAAGCCGTCCATCTCTTCTTTTTTCTTAAACCGCGCCATATAGACGTACCGCCCCATGGACGGCCAGTCGATCGGCGGCATCTCTTCCTGCATGACGATGCCGTCTCCGTATCTTTCCATGATCTCTTCATGGCTGTGCGCAAAACTGTGTCCGTCCTTGCGCGCGGCGTACGCGCAGTAAAAGGATTCTCCGGAAGGCATGCGTCTTCCGTCCTGCGTGACCATTTCCGCGTAGATCGAAAAAACGTCCGTCGACTGCGCGTAGTTCATCATATCGGGGTCATGGCCGCCCGCCGGCCGCATATTGACCTCCATGACCGCAAAGTCGCCGGCTTTGCCGATCCCTTTATAATCCTTTGAAATGTTTATGAATTCAAAATGGACAAAGCGGCTGCCCGCGCCGAACGCTTTGACTGTCTTCCTTCCGAGGGCCCGCAGTCTTTCCGGCATTTCGGGGCTCGTATAATAATGAATGTTTTCGTCGTTGCTCACCGAATCGATGACCGGCGGATAGGTGCACATCGATTCAAACAGCGGCTCGCAGCGCGAATCCACGACGGCGTCGTACGTGCAGATATCCCCGCAGAGGAACTCTTCCATCACATAGGGTTCCGGCGGAAGCTCCTCGAAAAACGCGGCGAGTTCCTCTTCCGTTTCGATCTTCCGCGCGCCGTTCGCGCCGGCGCCGATATCGGGCTTGACGATCACCGGATAACCGTACTTTGTGGTAAATGCCTTCGCCGCCGCAAGATCCGTAATGACGGTCTGGCGGGCCGTCGGTATGCCCGCATCAAGGAATACCTTCTTCATCCCGGACTTCTGCACCAGTTCGCCGACTTTGTCTTCGCGCGTGCCGGAGGCGATATTGAAATCCGTCCGCAGCCGGGCGTCGGTCTTAAGCCAGTATTCATTGAGGGACTCCAGCCAGTCGATCCGCCCGTATTTGTGTATGAAAAACGCCGCCGCCCGGTATACCTTATCGTAGTCCTCGAGCGAATCCACATAATAGTACTCGGTCAGCGCGCTTTTCAGCTGACCGTTCAGTTCGTCATACGGCGTATCCCCGATCCCCAGCACCGTAACGCCCTGCCGGCTCAGCCGGTCGATGAAATACGTGCAGGTAACGGGATACGATGGTGATATAAAAACATAGTTCATGATAGTTGTCCTCCGTTTCCGGTGATCTCCCTGATATCATAGGTATCTCTCTCGATCGTAAGGTCGTAGACGTGCTTCACCCCGCGGATATCCGTGAGGATGAGCTTTGTCGTGCCGGCCGGGCCGCCTGCTCTGCGATCTGAAGTCAGTGTCCGTGCTGCGCAAAAAAGCGGAAGATCCGCTCCTGGTATTCCGGTGCGGCAGTATCGAACGCCGCATGTCCGAATCCGGAATAGACGTGATACGAAAAGTCCGGCCTCTCTTTCATCCGCTCATTGATGAGCGCACCGGCTTCCGCCCCGAGCACCCTGTCGTCATCCGCCTCAAGCGCAAGTACCGGACATTGTATCCGGTCCATTTGATCCGATACGTCAAAATCCTCCATCCCGCGGGCAAGGATA
>JAFOIS010000062.1 GCA_017420605.1 Lachnospiraceae bacterium
GATCTGAAGCGCCCGCATACACGGATAATGACACGGACGGCCCCACGGGCCGGAAGGGATGGATCGGATGGATCGATATTACGGATTTGACCTGGGAGATGCGGAAAGCTGTATCGCACGGCTTGACAGGGACGGCGCATCGCCGGATATCCTGACCGTCGGCGACGCGAAAAGCTTTATTACCGCTTATGCGCTTCTCCAGAACGGGGAGCTCCTTATCGGCGAAAACGCCTGCTACGCCGCCAATGCCCAGATCCGGGAGGTCCGCTTCAAAAGCCGGTACCTTACCGATGCGGCGAGCAAAAAGAAGGTGCGCCGGTTCGCCGGCGGCGTTCTCGGCAAGCTGTACGAGAGCGGCGATCTTGTAAAGGACGAGGACTGCTGCTTCTACATCGGGTGCCCTGCCGGCTGGGACGCCGTATCGCGCGAGGAATACCGCGCGATCTTCGAAGACGCCGGCTTTCCGCCGCTCCGGATCCTTTCGGAGTCCCGCGCGGCGCTCGTTTCCGCCTGCCGTTCGAAGCATCTGCAGGTCGGCTACGACATTCTTTCCCGTCCTGTGCTCGTCATCGACATCGGCTCCTCCACGACGGATTTCGCGTTCATCGAAAACGGAAAAGAAGTGGCGCTCAAGACCGCCGGGGAAGTCGTGCTCGGCGGGGGCCTTATGGACGAGGCCCTGCTTGCGCACGCCATAGAAAATTCAAACCGTTCCGATAAGATCCGCAAATTCTTCGCGGACAATGCCGCCTGGAAGAATTACTGCGACTTCGCCGCGCGCCACCTGAAGGAAAAGTATTTCACAGACGAGGAATACTGGTCGGCGCACAGCTGCACGGAGTCGGTCATGCTGCCGTCCGGCGCGCTGCCGCTCCGGCTCCGCCTTTCGATCGACCCGGAGGTGGCCGCGTCCCTTACCGAAGGCCCGCTTCCCTCCCTTTCCGGCCGCTCCTTCCGCGAAGTCTTCTCCGACAGCCTCTCCGACGTCCGGGAAAAACTCGGCGCCTCGCTTCCGGAGCTCATTTTCCTCACCGGCGGCGTCGCAAAGATGCCGGTCATCCGCACCTATGTGCAGGAGGCGTTCCCGGAAGCCGTCGTGATCACCGCCTCCGAGCCCGCCTTCTCCGTGGCAAAGGGGCTTGCGTACTGCGGCAAGATCGACGACGATCTCCGCGCATTCAAAGCGGAGCTTTCGGAACTCGTACGTTCCTCCGTCGTCGAGGAGATCGTGCGCAGCCACATTTCCGATCTGTACCGCGAAACCGTCAACGTCCTCGTCGAACCGGTCCTCCGCCATGCGGCGCTGCCGGTCTTTGACCGCTGGAAGAGCGGCGAGATCCGGAAGCTGTCCGAGATCGACGGGATCCTCGCCGACGAGATCCGGGATTATCTTCTGACCGACGAGGCGAAACAGCTCCTCATCGAACCGATCGCGAAATGGCTCGTGCCCGTGTCCGCCGACCTTGAAGAGCATACCATGCCGATCTGCGCGAAATACAGCATTCCGTACCGTTCGCTCTCCCTTACATCGTATCTTTCGATCTCCGACCTTGAGATCCGGATCGACACGAAGAACATTTTCGCGGTCGAAGAGATCACCTGGCTGATCGACGCCCTGATCTCGGTCGTGGTCGGGCTTCTGTGCGGCGGCTCCGGCATCGCGCTTATTTCCGGCGGCGCCCCGGGGATCATCGCCGGCACGTTTTTCTCGCTCGTACTGCTCGTCCTCGGGCAGGGCCAGATGGAAAAAGCCCTGCTGCACGTAGACATCCCGAACGTGATGCGCAAGCTCGTCCGCCGCGGGTCGTTCGAATCCCGCATGGACAACATGAAGGACGAGATCTGCGCGAACTTCTACAAGAGCCTCGAAGAGGAGAAGAACGAGGAGATCTCGGTCCGTATGATCGACGATATTTCCGTGCAGATCGAACAGTGTCTGACGAAAATGGCGGAGATCGTCGAGATCCCGTTCGGCTGAAAGACTACCCTGCAAAAAACTCCCGCCCTTCAGGACGGGAGTTTTTCTTTAGTTCGTACAGGCTTACTTAATGAATCCC
Organism: Lachnospiraceae bacterium; assembly: GCA_017420605.1. Classification (GTDB taxonomy): domain Bacteria; phylum Bacillota; class Clostridia; order Lachnospirales; family Lachnospiraceae; genus Chordicoccus. The sequence goes on from JAFOIS010000062.1 coordinate 2,058, forward strand.
GGAAGCGGGATCCAGTCCAGAGATACTACCGGGATACCCTGGTATTCGGTGCGCTTTTCTCCTTCGAGGAGCGCGCATGCGACGACGCTGATCTCAACGCCGATCTTCTTCGTCAGTTCCATCGCCGCGGAGATCGTGCCGCCGGTGGAAACGACGTCATCGAGGAAGCACAGCTTCTTCCCGCGGAAGCGCTCGTACTTTTCCCTGCCGATCCAGAGTTCCTGTTTGCCGTGCGTTGTGATAGACGTCACCTCGACGCCGACAGGATCGATCATGAAGGGCTTCCGGCTCTTGCGCAGCTCCAGGTAACGGTCGTGACCGAACTCGGTGCAGATCGCCTGGCACAGGCCGCAGGACTTCGTCTGCACGGTCACAAAGCCGTCAAATTCATATCCTTCCAGCTTTTTCTTAAGCTGCGCGGCGGCCTCGCGGTTCCAGCGGGCTTCCCCTGTCATGTCAAATGAATAGATCGAGAATCCGTCCCCGATGTCAAGAAGCGGGAGCTCCACGGAAAAATCCGGGGACAGATGTACGGTATACGTCTTTGCCCAATCTGTCTGCATGATGATCCTTTCTTTGGCGCAGTTTTCTGCGCGCCGGTCCCTTATACGAGGCCTACGTAGCTGCCGAGAAGACGGACGAGCACACCCACGACCATGCCGAGGAACGGGTTCTTCGACCATGCGGTGACGCCGAGCGCCATGAAGCCGGCCATCGAGTTATCGGAAGCGGTAACTGCCTGCAGGTTCGGCGCGAAAGTCAGCGCGAAACCGATGACCAGAAGGAAACCGGCAATGCTCTGCGCCGGCAGATACTTGCCGAGGCGGCCGACAAGACCCATGAGGATCAGGATACCGGTGACGGCCATGAAGACGATGCCGCACAGGACCGGCCACGGAGCGCCGGCGGTACCGGAAATGATCGCCTCGATCGGCGGGCCTCCGAACAGCGCGCTCGGTACGTCCGCAAGGGAGTTGATGATCGAAAGGTGGTCATAGTTCTGCGTCGTATTCGCGATGCTCGCGGTAATGCCGCCGAAGGAAATGTTCGCGCCGATGTTCAGCATGACCAGGCTCAGCGCGCCGAGGATCACGGTAAGATTCAGGGTCGGTTTGATAAATTTGAAATCAGACCAGTATTCTTTCTTCCAGAAACGCCATTCGTTGCTGCTTTCGACAGCTTCGCGGCCTTCCTCCACCGTCGTGGCAAGATCCACCCGCCTCTTCTGCAGGAACAGGAAATCCGCCGTGGAAACGACGACCGAGATGAAGATCGTCCAGACGACCTTGTTGGGGCTGTTCAGGAAGATCGCGTACGCCGCGATCGCGGACACGACGGAAACGATCGTGACGCGCTTTTCCTGCTGGAACATATCCCACGATACGCCCGCGAGAATCAGGCCGACGCCGCTCATCATGCCGTAAACGACCGCTTCGCCCGCGAAATCGGCGATCTTCGTGACGCCGCCCAGAAGGCCGAGTGTGATCATGATCACAGCCGCGAGCAGGATGGAACTGACGTTGTTGCGGAGATTCTTCTTCACGCTGGCGACGGTGATCGTCTCAGCCTGTCCGGAGATCGGGGTGACCGATCCGGTCAGTGTATTGCCGATCGCGCCGACAAAGTACGCAAAGCCGGCGGGCTTTAAGGCAAATCCGCGGGACTGCGCGTAGAGGAGCTGCGGGACGCCGTTGATGATAACCGCGATCACAGCCAGGATAAAGGGTCCGATGTTGCTCCAGATATTCATTTTTGCTATCCTCCTTGCCGATAGAAAAAATAAAAAGTTTATAAACAACAGGAACAATATACCGCTGCTTTTTCTAATTTACAATATGTGATTTTCCCGACTGCCGCAAGTTCCTCAATAGAGCTTTGTATACTCGAAATCCGGATCGATGCCGAGGTTTCTTAAGGCGGCCTCCCGTTTTATGTCAACCTCCGCCTCGTGCGCCAGGTAAAGATTTGCACCGGTCGTGTCGATATCGACCACGAACGGGCCGAGCTCCGAAAGCGTAAGATACCAGGTCGCCTCGATCGAACCAAGCTCGTCGAAAAGATCGACGCCTTCCACGCGGATCGAGTTCAGCCAGGCATTCGGGCTCACGCTCTGCGGGGACACATGGACACAGCCTCTTTTGCACATTTCCTCCATGGTCGCCTCTCCCATGGTCGTCTTGCCGACGATCATGCGGAGATGCCAGTCGCGCACGGAGGACGCGCCCCATTTCTCGAAGCGGATGCTCGAGGTCGGCATGAAGGAAACGAGCTTCCAGCCATTCTCTTCCTTCAGCATGATCGGGCCGACGTGGATGAGGAGTTCCCGCTGCCCTGCGGTCTCCGGCAGCGGATGCTCTTCGTCGAAGATCCACCGGTGCAGGCGCGAACGGCAGGTAAAGGCTTTTCCGCTCACGTAGACGGTGTCGCCCACCCGGAGATCGCGGATCTCTTCCTCCGAAAACGGAGCCGTCAGATGATATTCCGCCATGTCAGGCCTCCTTTCCGGCGCACGCCGCCGCTTTATCCGGCACCGCAGCCGTCGCAGCGTCCGTCGCAGCGTCCGGCGCAGTACCCGCCGCGGTCCCGATGTCCGTTCCGCCGCGCCCGAACCAGTCGCAGTACGGCAGCACGCGGACGCTTCCGTCAGCTTCGATCTTTGTCGTTGCGCGCCGCGCAACCATGCAGTTCGTGCTCATGTCGACGCAGATCCCCGCGATGTGCGTATGGGCGTACTCGACGTGCACGGCAAGGACCGACGTATCTCCGCCGATCCCCATGATGCCGACGCCGAGACTGTTGATCGCGCCGTAGAGGTCTTCCTCGATCTTCCGGAACTGCGGGTCCGGATGATGCGAGCCGACCGGCCGGAGGCACGCCGCCTCCTTCGCGAGCGCGGCGCTCACGTTGGCGGTGCCGCCGATCCCGACGCCGAGGATATTCGGCGGGCAGATCCCGCCGGAGCGCGTCGCTTCCACGAACCAGTCGATCACCGTCTTCTCGATGCCTTTGACGCCGTCCGCGAACGCGACCACGCGGTGGCGCGTCCCGCCGAAGCATTCGCTGCCGCCGCCCTTGGCAACGTACGTCATTTCAAGCGCGTCTCCCGGTACGAATTTCCAGGTCGGATACGGGATGTTCTCGCCGATGTTGTCTCCCGGATCATGTCCCGTGAGCGGGTGCTTCATCGTCTTGCGGATGTAGCCTTCCCTCGAGGCCCGCCGCACGGCATTGCGCATGGCATCCTCGAGGCCGAGGATCCCGCCTTCGAGTTCGCATTCATTTCCCACACGGAAATAGAAGACGGGCCAGCCGGTGTCCGGACAGGCCGGATTGTCGAGCTTTTTCGACAGAAGATGGGAATCGTAAGTTCTCTTCAGGCCTTCTTTTGCGGCCGGGC
>JAFOIS010000006.1 GCA_017420605.1 Lachnospiraceae bacterium
CGGAGCGGCTCTGCCCGCACCTCAAAACACACAAGATGGCCGCCGTTACGAAGATGCTTCTCGAAGAGGGGATCGACAAGTGCAAGTGCGCGACGATCGCCGAGGCGGAGATGGCGGCCGATGCCGGCATGAAGACCATCGTGCTTGCCTATCCGCTCGTCGGCCCGAATATCGTGCGTTTCCTTGCGATCTCCGCGGCGTATCCGCAGATCACCTTCTATGCGATCGGCGACGATACCGGCGCCGTGGAGATGCTTTCCGAAGCCGCGCAGGAAGCGGAGCAGACGGTTAAGCTCCTTATGGATATCGATATGGGGCAGCACCGGACGGGCGTGGCTCTTGACGCCGCGAAGGAGAAGTATCTGGCCTGGAACGGTCTGCCCGGGATCGTGATGGCGGGCATGCACTGCTATGACGGCCACCGTCACGAAGGCGATGCCGCCGTGCGGAATGCCGAAGTGGCAAAGGTCGATCCGGCCGTCGCCGCGCTTAAAGAGGCAGTGAGCGCAGAAGGGGCAGACTGCTCGTTCGTCGTTTACGGCGGAACACCGTCCTTCCCCTGCCATACGGCGCAGACGGACGGGTATTTGAGCCCCGGCACCTGCGTGCTGCAGGACGCCGGCTACCGCGACGCCTACCCGGATCTTTCCTTCACGCCGGCCGCCGCCGTCCTTACCCGGGTGGTCAGCCGTCCGTCGGAATGCACCTTTACGCTTGACGTCGGCGTCAAGGCGATCGCCTCCGACCCGCCCATCCCGCGCTGCGAGATCGTCGGGTTTGAAGACGCGGAGACGGTCATGCAGAACGAAGAACATCTTGTTCTGCGCGTATCGCCTGAGCGGGCGGCCGATATCCCGCCGATCGGGACTGTGCTCTACGCGCTCCCGATGCATATCTGTCCGACGAGTGCCCTCTATCCTTCCGCGGCAGCGGTCAGGGAAGGGCGTTTCATCGGCTGGTGGGAGGTCACCGCACGCAACCGCAGGATCACATTTTAAAGTTTACATAAGAAAGGATAAGAGGACGCCATGCTGATCAGTCAGGAAACACGAAAACTCTCTCCGGAAATGGACCCGCTGCGCATGGGTATGGGCTGGAAGGTCGAAGACCTCGGAAAGCCCCAGGTCATGGTCGAGAGCACCTTCGGCGACAGCCACCCCGGCTCCGGCCATCTGGACCAGTTCGTGAAGGAAGCCGTTAAGGCGGTCAACGAGAACGGCGGCAAGGCCGCGCGCTATTTCGCGACCGACATGTGCGACGGTATCGCGCAGGGCCACGACGGCATCAACTACTCGCTGGCGCACCGTGACGCCATCACCAACCTGGTAGAGGCGCAGTGCCGCGCGACAACCTTTGACGGCGGCGTCTTCATCGCGAGCTGCGACAAGGCCATGCCGGCCATGCTCATGAGTATCGGACGCCTCAAGGATATGCCCGCGGTCGTCGTGACCGGCGGCGTCATGGAGGCGCACGTCCTTCCCGAAAAGTACGTCGAGGACGATCCCGGCTGCGCGATCAACGAACTGCTGACGCTCGAGCAGATCGGCAAATTCGCGGCGCAGTACGAACGGAAAGAGATTCCGCTCGAGCAGCTGGAATACTATAAGCACCATGCCTGCCCGTCCTGCGGCGCCTGCTCGTTCATGGGCACGGCCTCCACGATGCAGGTCATGGCGGAGGCGCTGGGACTCATGCTCCCGGGCACGGCGCTCATGCCGGCGACCGCGCCGGAGCTGAAGCAGGCGGCCTACGACGCCGGCAAACAGCTCATGGCCCTGATCGAAAAAGGACTCACCTCGAAAGACATCGTCGATATGCGGAGTTTCGAGAACGCGATCATCGTGCATGCCGCCATTTCCGGTTCCACGAACGCGCTCATGCACATTCCGGCGATCGCGCATGAGTTCGGCTTCACGATCGACGCCGATACCTTCGACCGCATGCACCGCGGCGCGCATTATCTGCTCAACATCCGTCCGGCGGGCGACTGGCCGGCACAGTACTTCTATTATGCGGGCGGCGTACCGCGCATCATGGAGGAGATCAAGTCCATGCTGCACCTCGACGCCATGACCGTGACCGGGAAGACGCTCGGCGAAAACCTCGAAGAACTGAAGAAGAACGGCTTTTACGAGCACTGCGACGCGATCCTTGCGGAAAAGAGCAGGGTCATCGGCCGGGAGATCAAGCGTACGGACATCATCCGCACCTTCGAAGAGCCGATCGGCACAGACGGCACCATCGCGATCCTGCGCGGCAACCTCGCACCGGAAGGGTGCGTGATCAAGCACTCCGCCTGCCCGAAGAATATGTTCAAAGCCACGCTCCGCGCAAAGCCCTTCGACTCTGAAGAAGAGTGCATCGACGCCGTGCTGCACGGCCGTGTCGAGCCGGGCGACGCGATCTTTATCCGCTATGAAGGCCCGCGCGGCAGCGGTATGCCGGAAATGTTCTACACCGGCGAGGCGATCTGCTCCGACCAGAAGCTCGCGGCTTCGGTCGCACTGATCACGGACGGCCGTTTCTCCGGCGCGAGCCGCGGTCCGGTCATCGGCCACGTCAGCCCCGAAGCGGCGGCAGGCGGACCGATCGCCCTGGTCGAGGAAGGCGACATCATCGAACTCGACGTCGAGAAGCGGTACCTTGCCATCACAGGCGTCAAGGGCGAACCGAAGACGCCGGAAGAGATGGACGCGATCCTTGCGGAACGCAAAAAGAACTGGAAGGGCTTTACTTCCAAGTATACGCACGGCCTGCTGAAGTTCTACAGCCAGCATGCCGTGAGCGCCATGAAGGGCGCCTATATGGATTAAGATCCGGAAAGACGGATGACCGGGCTGGGGCGGAAGCCTCCGCCCGGTCTTTTCATCTGCCGGCTCCCCGGCATTTGCCGAAACGGTAAGAGGGAAACGGTCATCTCTTCATAGACGGCTGGCGGAAAATGATGTATAGTGTTAGAAGAAGAATTGCGGTCCGCAGTCTGCCGGACCGAAGGCATAACGACAAGGAAAGGTCAAAGGAGAAAAAACATGATCTCAGCACTGCAGAAAGAAAGACTGAAATACTGCCCGAAGCTTCCGGGAATGCTCCGGAACGGCATCGCGGAGATCTCCCTTCAGGAAGGGGAGAAAACGGAGAGCGTAGCGGATCAGGAAAAGATCGCGGCGCTGTTCCCGAATACCTACGGGGAACGCGAAGTGATCTTCGTGAAGGGACAGAACACCTCCGTACCGAAGAAGCAGGTCGTCGGCGTGATCCTTTCCGGCGGACAGGCGCCGGGTGGCCACAACGTCGTCTGCGGTCTTTACGATGCGCTGAAGGCAACGGATCCGGAGAACGTCCTCATCGGCTTCAAGGGCGGCCCGAGCGGTCTTCTGGATGACAAATACATCATTTTCGACGACGAATACATCGACCGGTTCCGCAATACCGGCGGTTTCGACATCATCGGCTCCGGCCGCACGAAACTGGAGACGAAAGAGCAGTTTGCAGTGGCGGCGGAAGTCTGCAAAAAGCACGGCATCACGGCCATCGTGATCATCGGCGGCGACGACTCCAACACGAACGCGGCGGTCCTCGCTGAGTATTTCGCGGCGGAAGGCACGGGCGTGCAGGTGATCGGCTGCCCGAAGACCATCGACGGCGATCTCAAGAACGACGACATCGAGTGCTCCTTCGGCTTCGATACCGCGACCAAGACCTACAGCGAACTCATCGGCAACATCGAGCGCGACTGCAACTCCGCGAAGAAATACTGGCACTTCATCAAGGTCATGGGCCGTTCCGCTTCGCACGTCGCGCTGGAATGCGCGCTGCAGACCCAGCCGAACATCTGCCTTGTCGGCGAAGAAGTCGCCGCGAAGAAGATGTCGCTTTCAGAGATCGCCGATTACATCGCCGACGCCGTCGAAAAGAGAGCGGAGAAGGGCATGAACTTCGGTGTCGCGATCATCCCGGAAGGCATCGTGGAATTCGTACCGGAATTCAAGGTCCTCATTGCGGAGATCAACGAACTCCTCGCCGGCAGCAAGGCGGACGCGTTCAACGCGCTTGCGACCTGGCCGGAGAAATACGCGTTCATCGAGCAGGGGCTCACGAAGGAATCGATGGCGGTCTTCGCGATCCTGCCGGAATCGATCCAGCAGCAGCTCTTCCTCGAAAGAGACCCGCACGGCAACGTCCAGGTCTCGCTCATCGAGTCTGAAAAACTGTTCGCCGCGATGGTCAAGGCAAAACTTGCCGAACGGAAGAAAGCCGGCACCTACAAGGGCAAATTCTCGACGCAGCATCATTTCTTCGGTTATGAAGGCCGCTGCGCGTTCCCGTCGAATTTCGACGCGGATTACTGCTACTCGCTCGGCTACAACGCTTTCATGCTGATCCAGTACGGCTGCAACGGGTATCTTTCCAAGGTTTCGAACCTTAAGGCACCGGCCGAGGAATGGGTAGCGGGCGGCATGCCGATCACCAAGATGATGAACATGGAAAGACGCCACGGCGAAGACAAGCCGGTCATCCGCAAGGCGCTCGTCGAGCTGGACGGCAAGCCGTTCAAGTATTTCGAAGAACACCGCGCCGTCTGGGCGGAAGAGACCTCGTATCTCTATCCGGGCGCGATCCAGTACTTCGGACCGTCGGAAGTCTGCGACCAGCCCACGAAGACGCTGGCTCTGGAAAAAGGCTGATCATAAAGAAGGATCCTGTGAAAGGACCGCGTGTCGGAAAAGGACAGGCGGTCCTTTTTGAAAAGCGGAAAAGAGAAGAAGCCCGCGGCAGGCCTTACGTGCCGCAAAGGAGTTATATGAAGCTTGGTTTTGTGGGACTCGGAAAAATGGGACTCCCTATGTCGGGAAGACTTGCAGATCACGGTCATACCGTATACGGCTATGACGCCGTCCCGGCCGTGGCGGAAAAGGCGGCGGAAAGGGGCGTCATTTTCGTGAAGGATTTTGCCGCGATGGCGGAAGCGCTGGGAGAAAATGCCGTCGTCTGGGTGCAGACGCCTCCCGGAAAGATCACGAACGACGTGATCGCGGCCCTTGCGGAGGCGCTGCCGGCCGGAAGCCTTATCGTCGACGGCGGCAATTCCGATTTCCGCGACAGCCGTAAGAACGGGGAGATGCTTGCGCAGAAGGGGATCCATTTCGTCGACTGCGGCGTGTCGGGCGGCGTGAACGGCGCGAAAAACGGTGCGGGGCTCCTCGTCGGCGCGACGCAGGAAGACTATGAAAAACTCCTTCCGGCCTTTGAGGCGCTGGCAGCGCCGGACGGATACCGGCATGTGGGCGGCCCGGGCGCGGGACATTTCTCGAAAATGGTCCACAACGCCGTGGAATACGCGATCATGGAAGCCTATGCCGAAGGCTATGAGCTCATGAAGAAGTCGGACATCGAGGTGGATATCCTCTCTGCCATGGAAGCCTGGCAGAAGTGCAGCATCCGGAGTTTCCTGCTTGACGAGATGATCGAGGCGCTCCGGCCGGACGTCGATCTGGACGACGTGATCGGCGTTGTGGCCGATTCGGGCATGGGCCGCTGGGCGCAGGAAGAGGCGATCCGTCTCCGCGTACCGACGCCGGTCCTGTCCATGAGTCTGCAGGCGCGGTTCCGCAGCCAGGAAGAGGAGAGCCCGGCCATGAAGAGCCTTGCGGCCCTGCGCGGCGTGATCGGCGGCCATCCGGTAAAAAGAAAAGCATGACCGGAGAGGAGATAAAAGAATGCTGAATATACAGAACCGCATTTATGAGATCGTGGACGAACTCCGCGCGATCGCGGAAGTCGTATCCGAAGAAGAACTGGAAAAAGCGGCGGAGATGATCCTTGATGCGCGGAAGGTCGTGTTCACGGCCCAGGGCAGGAGCGGAAACTCCGCACGGAGCCTCGTATGCCGGATGATGCACGTCGGCATCGACGTCCATATGGCCGGGCAGCCGGACACGCCGGCGATCGGCGAAGGCGACCTTCTTATCGCGGTCTCTTCCTCGGCAGGCACGAAGATCACGCTGAACCATCTGGAAACGGCACGGAAGGCAGGTGCAAAAACGCTCCTCATCACCGCGAAGGACAACGTCAGGGAGCTTGCGGATGAGATCCTCTGCATTCCGGCGAAGACAAAAGTGCCGTCCGACCAGCACGCGGGAAGCCTGTTCGAGCAGAGCGTCCTCGTGATCGGCGACGCGGTCTGCTGGTATCTCATGCAGAAGACGGGCGTCAGCACGGAACTGATGAACAGGCGTCACGCGAATCTTCAGTAAACGGCAAGGGTTTCGGTCTTGATCGGAGCCCTTTTTCTTTTGGGAGGTCTTCACATGAAGGTGCTTGCGCTGGAGACCAGCACGTCAAATATCAAAGCGCTGCTTTATGACAATGTATCCGGAGCCCGGCTGACGAGAGAGAAGCATATCCCGGGGGAGATCATCCGGGACGGGGCGCTATACGATCCGGACCGGCTCGCCCTTGACATGCTTGCCCTCGGCAGGACGGTCCTGGAGGAAAACAGGAGTGTTCCGGATGTCATCAGCGTCTCCGTTTCCTGGCACAGCCTGCTTCTGTGCGACCGGGAAATGCGGCC
>JAFOIS010000063.1 GCA_017420605.1 Lachnospiraceae bacterium
CTCGTCGAAGAAGAGGAAGACCTCATGAAGCGCTTTGCCGGCCGCGTGCCGGACGACGAGGCGCTCCGCAGGGCCAAGATGGACGGCTTCGCGGACGCATATCTTGCGAAGATCCTCGGCGTATCGGAGGACGATATCCGGAACCGCCGGACAGCGCTCGGCATTGAGGAGAACTGGGACGGCGTGCACGTATCCGGAACGCAGGACTCCGCCTACTATTATTCGACCTACTGCGCGGAGGGGAACGATCCCGTGTCGCAGGACAAGCCGAAGATCATGATCCTCGGCGGCGGCCCGAACCGGATCGGCCAGGGCATCGAGTTCGACTACTGCTGCGTCCATGCCGCGCTGTCCTTAAAGAAGCTCGGCTTCGAGACGATCATCGTCAACTGCAACCCGGAGACGGTCTCGACGGACTATGATACCTCCGACAAGCTGTACTTCGAACCGCTGACGCTCGAGGACGTGCTTTCGATCTACCGGAAAGAAAAGCCGGTCGGCGTCATCGCGCAGTTCGGCGGCCAGACGCCCCTCAACCTGGCGGCGAAGCTCAAGAAGGAAGGCGTCAACATCCTCGGCACGACGCCGGAGGTCATCGACCTTGCGGAAGACCGGGATCTTTTCCGGAATATGATGGACAAGCTCGGCATCCCGATGCCGGAGTCCGGTATGGCGACGACCGTGGAAGAAGCCCACGCGATCGCGGACCGGATCGGCTATCCGGTCATGGTCCGGCCGTCCTACGTCCTCGGCGGACGCGGCATGGAAGTCGTGCGCGATCCGGAGAGCCTCACCGGCTACATGAAGGCGGCCGTCGGTGTAACGCCCGACCGTCCGATCCTCATCGACCGGTTCCTGCATAACGCCCTCGAGTGCGAGGCGGACGCCATTTCCGACGGGAACGACGCCTACGTCCCGGCGGTCATGGAGCACATCGAGCTAGCCGGGATCCATTCCGGCGACAGCGCGTGCATCATCCCGTCGAAGCATATCTCCGAAGAAAACCTCAAGACGATCCGTGAATATACGCGGAAGATCGCGGTGGAAATGCACGTCGTGGGCCTCATGAACATGCAGTACGCGATCGAGGACGGGAAGATCTTCGTGCTCGAAGCCAACCCGCGCGCGTCCCGCACCGTGCCGCTCGTCTCCAAGGTCTGCGGCATTTCCATGGTGCCGGTCGCGACGGACATCATCACTTCGGAGCTCACCGGCCGTCCGAGCCCGGTGCCGTCCCTTAAGGAACGGTATATCCCGTACTACGGCGTAAAGGAAGCCGTCTTCCCGTTCAATATGTTCCCGGAGGTCGACCCGCTCCTCGGACCGGAAATGCGATCCACAGGCGAAGTCCTCGGCCTTGCGGAAACGACCGGCGAAGCTTTCTTCAAGGCGGAAGAGGGCGCGAAGGCGACGCTGCCGATGGAGGGGACGGTCCTTATTTCCCTCAATACGGACGACAAGCCGGAAGCGGTGCCGCTCGCGCGGAAGTTCCGCGAAGCGGGCTTTTCGATCCTTGCGACCGGCAGGACCGCGGAAAAGATCGCCGCGGCCGGGATCCCGGTCGAGAAGGTCCTCAAGAACTACGAGGGCCGGCCGAACGTCAGCGACTTTATCACGAACGGCAGGATCCAGCTCATCGTGAATACGCCGCAGACGAAGCAGAGCCATCACGACGACAGCTACCTCCGCAAAGCGGCCATCAAGTCGCGCATCCCGTACATCACGACGACGGCGGCGGCGCACGCGGCCGCGGACGGGATCCTCGAGGTGCAGCGGCACGGCAACGGCAAGATCCGCTCGCTGCAGGAGTGGCACAAAGCGATACAGTAAATATTTTCTGCGGCTTCGCAGTTCGACGGACGGCGATGCCCGGAGAAACTCTGGCGCCAGCCTGCGGAATGCAAGAGCGCTGCGCACGCCCCGAAGCCATACGCTTCGATCGGCGTCAGGGGCGTGTCGCAGATGCGCTCGAAGCAGAACGCAGCAAAGGCGGCACGTTTCGGAGGGCAGGCTGTCCGCGAACGGGTCAATAAGCCGAAAATCACGAAAATATGGCGGTTTTCTCCTTGACGGGGAGGGCCGCCTTTTGTTATAATCCACTCTGTTGCACTGCGTAGCTTACACGTATGCGGATTGGGCACCAGGTGCCGCGGGTGCGGTCGTGCCGTTTGGAAGCATACGGAAGGGAAAAACCAAAAGGAGAGAAAAAATGAGTGTTATTTCCATGAAGCAGCTGCTTGAAGCAGGCGTCCATTTCGGACATCAGACCAGACGCTGGAACCCCAAGATGAAGCCGTATATCTATACGGAACGCAACGGCATCTACATCATCGACCTGCAGAAGACGGTCGGTCTTGTCGATGAAGCGTACAACGCGGTAGCGCAGATCGTCGCGAACGGCGGCAAGATCCTCTTCGTCGGCACGAAGAAGCAGGCCCAGGACGCGATCGCGCAGGAAGCGGAACGCTGCGGCATGTACTACGTCAACGAACGCTGGCTCGGCGGCATGCTGACCAACTTCAAGACGATCCAGAGCCGTATCCGCCGTCTGAAAGATATCGAGACGATGGAAGTGGACGGCACCTTCGCGGTCCTTCCGAAGAAGGAAGTCGTCGGCCTCCGCAAGGAAAAGGCCAAGCTTGAAAAGAACCTCGGCGGCATCAAAGAGATGCGCAAGGTTCCGGACGCCATCTTCGTCGTCGACCCGAAGAAGGAACGCATCTGCGTACAGGAAGCCCACAGCCTGAAGATCCCGCTGATCGGCATCTGCGATACGAACTGCGATCCGGAAGAACTGAACTACGTGATCCCGGGCAATGACGACGCGATCCGCGCGATCAAGCTCATCGTTTCCAAGATGGCCGACGCCGTCATCGAAGCGAACCAGGGCGAGACCGGCGAAGCGCTCGGCATGGACGGCGGCTACACCGCGTATCCGGACGAGGAGAGCGAGATTGCGGCAAGAGCTGCGGAAAGTCAGGAGGAATAAAAACATGGCGAACATTACGGCTGCAATGGTCAAAGAGCTCCGCGATCAGAGCGGTGCCGGCATGATGGACTGCAAGAAGGCCCTTGCCGCGACCGAAGGCGATATGGAAAAGGCAATGGATTATCTCCGTGAGAACGGTATGGCGAAGGCCCAGAAGAAGGCCGGCCGTATCGCCGCGGAAGGTCTGTGCTATGCGATGGTAACCGAAGACGGCAAGAAAGCGGTCGCCGTGGAAGTCAACTCCGAGACCGACTTCGTCGCGAAGACGGACAAGTTCCAGGATTTCGTGAAGGCTGTGGCGGCGCAGGCGCTTGATACGGAAGCGGCTGACATCGACGCGTTCCTTGCGGAAGAGTGGAAGGCCGAGGCCGGCAAGACGGTCGCGGAAGCCCTGACCGCGCAGATCGCTGTCATCGGCGAAAACATGAAGATCCGCCGTTTCGCGCAGGTCGCGGAAGAGAACGGTTTCGTCGCTTCTTATACGCACATGGGCGGCAAGATCGTGGTCCTCATCGACGTGGAATCGGACGTCGTCAACGACGCCATTCAGGAAATGGCGAAGAACATCGCCATGCAGACCGCGGCTATGCGTCCGCAGTTCACCTCCCGTGCCGAGATCAGCGCGGACTTCATTGAGAAGGAGAAAGAGATCCTCCTTGCCGCCGCGAAGAACGAGAAGCCGGGTGCGCCGGAAAAGGTGCTGAACGGTATCGTTATGGGCCGTATCAATAAGGAAATGCAGGAGATCTGCCTCCTTGACCAGGTCTATGTCAAGGCCGAAGACGGCAAGCAGAGCGTACAGAAGTACGTCGACCAGGTCGCCAAGGAAAACGGCGCGAAGATCAAAGTGAAGAAGTTCGTCCGCTTCGAGACCGGCGAGGGCATCGAGAAGAAGGTCGAAGATTTCGCAGCGGAAGTCGCCGCGCAGAGAAAGTAAGACCGGTAAGGCGGCTCCCGGAACTTTCCGGGGGCCGTTTTTTTGGGTATTGACAAGGCAGACAAAGCAAGGTACAATATGCTTTGCTGTTGCGGAAGCAAAAGCAATGTGCGCGTAGCTCAGCTGGATAGAGCGTCTGGCTACGGACCAGAAGGTCGGGGGTTCGAATCCTCTCGCGCACGTGAAAAGAAGTCTGAAGAGTGATTCAGGCTTCTTTTTTTGCCCGGAGGGCCGGTCGGCTTTCCGGATCAATGACCGGGGGATCCTGTGAAATGAAAAATACGAGCTGGAAAAAAACACTGCGTGACGGTGCGCTGATGCTCATCGGCGCAACGCTTACGGCAGTTACCGTCAAGTATATCTACGACCCGGCGGGTCTCGTCACCGGCGGCGTCGGCGGTCTTTCGATCATCGCCCGTTCCCTTACGGAACGGTTCCTGCCGTGGACGATGCCGCTCTGGCTCGGGAACCTCATTTTCAACGTGCCCATTTTCCTCTATGCCATGAAGGTCTCGGGCCTGAAGAGCGTCCTTCGGACGGGCTTTGTCTGGGCGGTCATGACGGCGGAGCTCGCCTTCTTCCCGGAGGCGTCGCTGTTTGCCGAAAACATCCTTCTGACCTCGATCTACGGCGCGCTGCTTATGGGGGTCGGCTCCGGCCTGCTGCTGCTTGCGCATGCGACGAGCGGCGGATCGGACATGCTCGGCGAGAGCCTGCATCATACGATCCGGAGCGTGAGTGTAGGGCGGCTCATCCAGTATATCGACGGCGCGGTCGTCGTGATCGGTCTCTTTACGTTCGGCATCGAGCGCACGCTCTACGCGCTGATCTCGGTCTTCATCATGGGCAAGGTCGTCGACTTCGTGCTGGATCAGGGCAAGAGCGCGCGGATGGCGACCATCATTTCCGATAAGAGCAGCGAGATCTCTTCGGAGATCCTCGAAAAGCTCAACCGGGGCGTCACGGCCCTGCATGGCGAGGGCATGTATACCGGCCGGGAGAAAAACGTTCTGATGTGCATCTGCTCGAAGAAGGATCTGGTGGATATCAAGGAGATCGTAAAGCGCATCGATCCGGGCGCGTTCTTTGTCGTAGGCGACGTCCGGGAAGCGATGGGAGAGGGCTTCGTCGAAGACTGGGGCTGAGATGAGCGGACACCGCGCGGGCGCAGTTTACGGCGGTTGCAATAAGGCGTATCTCCCCGTATAATAAAACCGTAAAGACAGGACCCGCCGGAAATGCCGGCAGGAGGGATATGTGAATAAGCAGGAGTTTCTGGAAGAGATGCGCGGCAAGCTTCTTGAGGAGCTATCGCCGATGGAAGCCGCCTATCAGGTGCAGTATTATGAGGAATACATCGATACGGAGATCCGCAGCGGCCACAGCGAAGAGGAAGTGCTGGGGGCCCTCGGTGATCCGTACCTGATCGCGCGGACGCTCATCGATAATCCGGACAGCCGCGCCGCCTATGATTCCGTCGTGATCCCGGAAGAACCAAAGAAGCCCTATAAGGAACCGGAGAAACCGCGGTACGGCGCTTACGGCGGGATGGCCTACGAGATGCCGCCGGAAGAGGAGACGAAGACCGCCGGGCAGGCGGATACCGCCGAAAAGATGACCGGCGACGTCGAGCGGGAACTCGACGCGGAAAAGGCGGCAAAGCGTGAAAAATTCACGAAGACGCTGACGATCGTCGCGATCGCGGCCGTCGTGCTTGCGATCCTGGGGCTTCTCCTCAAGGTGCTCGCCAAGGCGCTGCCGGTGATCCTTATCGTCATCGTCGTGATCGGGATCCTTGACGTCCTCCGCAATAAACTGCATTAAAAAACGGGCGCCCGGAGGGGCGCCCGACCTTACTGTTCTGCGCGGAATATCTTACGCTTCGGCAAAGCCGTTCGGATTGCCGGACTGCCATTTCCAGGAAGAGGCGCACATTTCGTCAAGACCGAGTTCGGCTTCCCAGCCGAGCTCTTTTTTTGCCCGTGCGGGATCCGCGTAGCATACGGCGATATCGCCGGGCCTGCGCGCTTCGATCACGTACGGCAGCGCATGTCCGACCGCCTTCTCATAGGCATGGATCACGTCGAGGACCGAATAACCGTGCCCGGTGCCGAGGTTGAAGATCTGTACGCCGGGATGGGTCGGGATCGCGCGGAGGGCGCAGATATGGCCCTTTGCGAGGTCTACGACGTGAATATAGTCGCGGATGCCGGTCCCGTCCGGGGTCGGATAATCATTTCCGTAAACATGGATCACGGGAAGGGTGCCGGCGGCGACGCGGGCAACGTACGGCACGAGATTGTTCGGAATACCTTTCGGGTCTTCGCCGATGAGGCCGCTTTCATGCGCGCCGATCGGGTTGAAATACCGGAGCAGCATGACGTTCCATGCCGGGTCGCTCTTTGCAAGGTCGGTCAGGATCCGCTCGATCATGGCTTTCGTCGTGCCGTAGGGGTTTGTCGTGATCCCGAGAGGGCACTCTTCGGTGATCGGCACGAAGGCCGGGTCGCCGTAGACGGTAGCGGAGGAAGAGAAAACGAGATTCTTCACGCCGGCCTTCCGCATGGCGAAGAGGAGCGAGACCGTGCCGCTGATGTTGTTGTAGTAATATTCGAGCGGCTTGACCACGGACTCGCCGACCGCCTTGAGTCCGGCGAAATGGATCACGGCTTCGAAACTATGCGCATCGAAGATCCGGTCCAGCGCTTCTCCGTCAAGGATGTCCGCCTCGTAGAACGCGGGGCGCACCCCGGTGATCGTTTCGATCCGGTCCAGGACTTTGATATTTGCGTTCACAAGATTGTCGACGATCACGGGCGTATAGCCGGCGCCGATCATTTCCACGACGGTGTGGGAGCCGATAAAGCCGGCGCCGCCCGTTACAAGGATCTCTTTTGCCATTTAGCCATCTCCTTATGGTCTGCCTGATAGGATATATCGATATCAAAAGCTTACTGCCGCTAAACAGTATACGAAGAAAGTCTGTTTTGGGCAACACAAACTCTTCAAAAAGCGAACACAATTACTCCAAAAAGCGGTCACAATTCCTCCACACATTCTGCCGATAATGTGCATCGAAAGGTAAGAAAAGATAGCGCTTCGGGAAACCCGAAGGAGCGGTCCCGGAGCGAAGCGATAGGAGGTAAGAATTATGTACGACAAATATGATTTCGGATCGGACAGTTATTATAACCGCACAGATAACACAGCGTCCGGAGCGACCGGAACGCAGGATGCGGCGCCGAAGAAAGCGCCGAAGAAAAAGAACAGCTTTTTCCGGAAGATCGGTACCTCGATGTGCTGCGCAGCCGTGTTCGGACTCGTTGCTTCCGGCATTTTCTACGGTACGACCACCGCGCTCGGCGCATACGGGACCGTGACGGAGAGCACGGCGGAAGCGGGCAGCGCGTCGGCGGACGGGACAAAGACGGCGGATGCAGCGCCGAAGGAAAGCATGGCGAAAGCCGGCGCGGACGCCGCGGAAGAGAATCAGGATAACGCCCAGGCGAAGGGTACGCACCTTCTGCATACCGACGGAAGCGCCAACGCGATGAGCGTTGCGGACGTCGCCGATACGGTCATGCCGTCGATGGTCGCCATTACGAACACCAGCATCGAAAAGGTGCAGAATTATTTCTTCTATGGCTACGGCCAGCCGCAGAGCAATGAAAGCGTCAGCAAGGGCAGCGGCATCATCATCGGCCAGACGGACGAGGAGCTCCTTGTCGCGACGAACGCGCACGTCGTCAACGACGCGGAGACGCTCACGGTCACTTTCAACGATGACTCCTCCGCGGAAGGCTACGTCAAAGGCTCCGACACAAAGAACGACCTCGCGGTCGTCGGCGTGAAGCTGAGCGACATTTCCGAAGAGACGCTTGCCGTGATCCGCGTGATCACGATCGGGGATTCCGACAGTATCCGGATCGGCGAGCAGGTCGTTGCGATCGGCAACGCGCTCGGCTACGGCCAGTCGGTATCGAGCGGATATCTGTCCGCGAAGGACCGTGTGATCGATACGGAGAACGGCGAGACCGAAGGTCTTCTCCAGACCGACGCGGCGATCAACCCCGGCAACTCCGGCGGCGCGCTGCTCAACATGGCCGGCGAGCTCATCGGTATCAACTCCGCGAAGTACGCCGAGACGAGGGTGGAAGGCATGGGCTTTGCGATCCCGGTCAATTACGCGATCCCGATCCTCGAGAAAATGATGAACGCCGAAGTCCGTACGCCGGTCGATGAAGCGAACGCTTCCTACCTCGGCATCCGCGGCGTGGCGATCACGGAAGAGGCTTCGAAGTACTACGGCATGCCGCAGGGCATTTACCTGCAGGAAGTCGTCGAAGGATCTCCGGCGGAAAAGGCCGGCCTCATCAAGGGCGACGTGATCACGGCGATCGGTGAAGTCGACGTTGACTCGCAGGAAGCGCTTGCTTCGGAAATGCAGTACTACGCGGCCGGCGACGAAGCGGTCCTCACCGTATACCGCACGAATGAAAAGGGCGAATACACCGAACGGACGATCACGGTAACGCTCGGCACCCGCCCCGCTGAACAGTAAATTTTAATCCTATAACCCTTTAAACAGGACGAAAAAAAGCGCGCCTACGGGCACGCTTTTTTTGTGTTCGGAACTTCAGATCACGAAATCCAGACCGTCCGGCCTGTTATTCATGAGATCCCGGATCGTAAATCCGGAGAGATAAGAACGGATCGTCTGCTCGAGGCCCTGCCAGAGCGGGAGCGTGCGGCAGTCCGCCATACGCGGACACGTTTTGCCGCCTTCTTCGAGACAGAATACGGGCGCGAGCGTACCTTCCATCAGCACAAGCACTTCATAGACGCCGATGTCTTCCGGTTCCTTCCCGAGCCGGTAGCCGCCGCCCTTGCCGCGTTCCGCCGTAAGGATCCCTGCCCTTACGAGTTCCTTGACGATGCTTTCCAGATATTTCTCGGAGATGTCCTGGCGTTCGGCGACTTCCCGGAGCGTGATATTCCCCGGCCCGGCGTGCTCCGCCAGGTCGACCAGAACGCGAAGCGCATACCGTCCGCGCGTCGAGATCATCATAACCGAAAACCTCCGAATACAATTCTCATGCCTGCCTGCTTTCCGGGCTTCCCATCCGGGCGGCGCGGCATGGTCTACGGAAAAATCGTAGCACCGGAAGGGCGGAAAAGCAAGAAGAACTACCCTGCGGCGCGGCGCTGTGCTACAATTCAGATATACACATCATCATATCGTCCAAAGGTCCGGGATGCCAGGAAAGGTAAGGTGAAAGGAAATGATACTGTATCACGACGTACCGTCATGTCAGGGTGTGGAAAACGTGCTCCGCAGGGCGAAGCAGCTTGCAGATCTCCGCTATACGCCCGTCCGGGCGCTGCCGACGGTAGTGAAGGTCCTGTCGGCGAATGACGACGGAGAGGCCAATTACGCGGAACTGCGGAGTCCGGCGCATCTGCCCCTTACCGGCGTCATTTATTCCTCGGTCCGGCGGACGGAGACCTATGTGGGCTTCAACATTTCTCCGGAGACCTTCCTGACGGCAGTCTCCGATCCGTACAGTGTCGTCTATGAAAAACCGATCGAGGGGGTGAACCAGAACGTCCACAATCATTACGGCATCGTCTGCTCCTGCTTTGCCAGCTACTGCATGAATCTGCATTACCGGACCGCGTGCCGCTACTGGCCATCGATCCCGGGCGTGCACCTTGTGGATTCTTCGAAGCTCGAGAA
>JAFOIS010000064.1 GCA_017420605.1 Lachnospiraceae bacterium
GGGGATCCCGGAAACGCAGGGGCTTTTCGGCGCAGAACAGTTTTCGGAAATGAAAGACGGCGCGTACTTCATCAATGCGGGGCTGGGCACGGCTGTCGATACGGAAGCGCTCCGGGAAGCGCTGAGGAGCGGAAAGATAGGCGGCGCGGCGCTTGACGTGACCGATCCGGAGCCCCTGCCGCTTACGGACGAACTGTGGACTATGAAGAACGTCATGATCACGCCGCACGTGGCCGGGAATCTTTATCTGGCGGAGACGACGGAGCGGATCCTGCGTATCGCCGGAGAGAACCTCCGCCGCATGACGCACGGGGAGAAGGTCGTGCGGCCGATCGACCGGCGCCTCGGATACTGATCACGGAAAGCGGAAGACGAGAAACGGAATGAAAAACAGGAATCTGAAAAACTACCTTCATATGGCGCTTCTGCAGCTGCTGATCCTCGGTTATCTGGCCGCGAACGTCTTTGCGCACGGGCTCGGCGCCGTTGACGTCCTGAAGATCTTCGCGTACCAGCTTCTTGCGTGGTTTCTGGTAGGATACGCAGCCCTTGCGGTGAGCGGCATACGGGCAAAGAACTTTGCCGCCGCCGTCGGATTATCCTACGCCTTCGGCAGCATCATTTCGCTCCTTACCTATATGGCGTTCATGACGGCGGGCCTCAGATCCGTCCTGCCGTACGCAGCGTGCGCCGAAGCGCTGATCGCGGCCGTGCTCCTGCTCGTGAAGAAGACCGGACTCGGACGTTTCGATACCGATACCTTCAGTATGGCCGCCTGCCTCATTCTGCTGGCCGTCTATTTCGCCTTCACGCTCTGCGCCGTTTCCTTCGACAATACGATGCCCGGCGAGATCGCCGGCAGTTCCTACTACGTCGACTGGGCCTACTGGGCGGGCAACAATATCGGCTTTACGAAAGCATTCCCGTCCGATCATTTCTTCCAGGTCGGCATACCGTTTGCCTATCACTATTTCTCCAGCATTCTGATCGCGTCCGTTTCGCTCGTAACGGGCGTTGCCGTCAATGTCGTCACCTTCTATCTTTCGCCTGTGTTTGCCGGCGTCGTGCTCGTTTTTGCCGCGTGTGTGTTCGCTTCTTCGATCCTTACGGAGAAGCGCGACATCCTGATCCTGATGATGGCGATGCTGCTTACGGACGGCAGTACCGTGACGCTTACGGGACACCTCTATATCTGCCCGTTCGGCTTCGATTATGGTTTTGCGTACGGCATGATCGCCTGCGCGTTCCTTGCGGAGATCCTGCTGGAGGACCGGTTCCGGGAACTTGTCGTGCCTTCGTGCTTCATGATCGCCATGGCGACGGGCTGCAAGGGACCGGTCGGCTGTATCGTCCTTGCGGCATACGGTGTCGCTGCCTTCTTTTTCCTTCTGGAAAAGAAATTCAAAAGGGGACTTCTGGGCGGCCTTGCCTGGCTGGCTTCGTTCCTTGCGGTCTACTGTGTTTTCATCATGAACCACGACGGCCGTCACGGTCTCGGCACGCGGATCTCCTATATCGGCGGCCTCGGATTGAACAGTCTCGTCACCTCGTCGCGCTGGATCGCGGAGATCTATGAGGCGCTGATCCGGGATTACCGGATCGTGGGCGACCGGCCCCTTGTCAAGCTGTATGCGGTATGGCTGTACATTTTCCGGGCGGATCACGTGATCGCCGTATTGTTTATTATCGCCGCCGTATCGCTCATCCGGGATATCTTCCGGAAAAAGGCGGACAGGCTCCTTTACTGCATGCTTGCGGCAGCCTGCGCGGGGATCCTGCTTGCGGCTTATACGACACAGAACGGCGGCAGCCAGATGTATTTCATGATGGCGGCATTTCCGCCGGCGGCCATGGCCGGCATGTACGCGATCGGGCGGTGGAGACGGGAATGTCGGGACGAGGCGTCCCGGCAGGCCGCTTTCCGGAGAGGCGTCATGATCCTTCTGGTATGCGTCCTTGGCATCTCGATGTCAAAGGCCTATGCCACGCTGATCCCCAAGGTGCGCGAGGGCGTATCCGTGGTCCGGAACCGGCTCACGTACGCGGACTACGGCTATCCGTATTATTACGATACCGAAGATTATGAAGCCTTTATCTGGCTCCGCGACCATTCTCCGGAGGACGCGGTCTTTGCCATGGATACTTTCGTCACCGGATACGGCGTGGAAGTACCTATGCTGGCAGGTGTTTTCGCGGAACGATATGTCTATAACGAACAGAAGTACGTCTTTGAAGAGGAAGCGCAGCGGAGGGCGAATATCGTCGCCGGCCTTGCCGCCGATCCCGTGAATGCGTCCGCCGTCCTGGCGTCGGAAGGCGTGACGTACCTGGCGAGCCGTATCCAGGAAGGAAAAACAGAATACGGCATGGTGGCCGACAATATTCACGAGGTCTATCGGAACAGCCGCTACATCATTTATGAACTGCAGCCGTATACGGGCAGATCTTAACGCTGCCCGGCGCTGTCATAGAAAAAACTGTTGCGCGAAGAGCGCGGAAAGGAAAGACAATGCCGGAGATTTTTGAAGTAACCATTTCGACAGGGCGTGTTCTGGACGGACTCCACTGGCCGGCCGAAAACGCAAAGGCCAATCTCTGCGTCCAGACCGGTATGGCGGAATACGCGAAACGTTATGACCATTTCGCCACATGGCTTGCGGAGCGGGGCGTGAACGTCTGGGTCCTGGATACCTTCGGACAGGGCGAGAACGCGGAATCCCCGGACGTCCTCGAGATCTGGCCGGTCAATGCGTTTACCCTCAACGTGGACGCGATCCATCAGATGGATGAGATGGCGAAGAAGAACGGCCTTCCGACCGTGCAGATGGGGCATTCCATGGGTTCGTTCATGGTCCAGTCGCTGATCGAACGTTATCCGCTGGGCACCGACAAGGTCATCATCATGGGTTCGAACGGCGGGCAGGCCGGCCTTATGAAACTCGGCTATTTCCTGGCGAAGCTGATGGTCAACGATAAGAACAGGGATAAGCCGAACGCCCTGCTTTCCGCCATGGGGCTCGGATCCTATGCCAAGGCCATCAAGGGGGCGCGCACCGACTGCGACTGGCTCTCTTACAATGTCAATAACGTGGATGCGTACATCGCGGATCCCTACTGCGGGCATGAAGCGACTGCCGGCTTCTGGAAGGAATTCCTGAAGGCCCTTTCCGTGATCTGGGATAAGGATAATATGGATGCTGTCGCGGACGGGGAAAAGATCCTCGTTATTTCTGGCGAGGAGGATCCCGTCGGACAGATGGGCAAAGGCCCGCGCTGGCTTGCCGAAACGTATCGGAAGCTCGGTGTGAAGGACGTGACGCTCAAGATCTGGCCGCACATGCGGCACGAGATCCTCAACGAAGACGACCGCGAGACGGTGTATCAGTATATTCTGGACTACATCTTTTCATAAAACGACTGATCAGATACGCAGACACTATCCGTGAGCGTCGTATCTGCAGCTTCACCGCCCGTGGCGGTGCACATGGAGAATGAAAATGGCAAAGTATATCATGGCCCTCGATGCGGGCACGACCTCGAACCGCTGTATCCTGTTCAACCGCGAAGCGCAGATCAGCGCCGTCGCGCAGAAGGAATTCCGCCAGTATTATCCGCAGCCCGGCTGGGTCGAGCATGACGCGGAGGAGATCTGGAAGAGCATGCTCTCCGTGGCGCAGGAAGCAATGCACAATGCCGGCGCGACGGCGGCGGACATCGCCGCGATCGGTATCACGAACCAGCGCGAGACAACGGTCGTCTGGGATAAGGCGTCCGGGGAACCGGTCTGCCCGGCGATCGTCTGGCAGTGCCGCCGGACCGCGGAATACGCCGACAGCCTGAAGGAGCAGGGATATACGGAGAAGATCCGCGAAAAGACCGGTCTTGTCATCGACGCATATTTCTCCGGCACGAAGCTCCGCTGGATCCTGGAAAATGTTCCCGGCGTGCGGGAGAGGGCGGAGAAGGGAGAACTTCTCTTCGGAACGATCGATACGTGGCTGATCTGGCGGCTCTCAGGGGGTGCCGTCCACGTCACCGATTATTCCAATGCCTCCCGTACGATGATGTATAACATCCGAACGCTGGACTGGGATGACGAGATCCTGAAGGTCCTTGACGTACCGCGCTGCATGCTGCCAAAGGTCGCCCCGTCGAGCGGTATCTTCGGATACTCGGATCCGATGGTCTTCGGCCGTCCGATCCCGATCGCCGGCGCGGCGGGCGACCAGCAGTCGGCCCTCTTCGGACAGACCTGCTTTGAGGTCGGCGACGTTAAAAACACGTACGGGACAGGCGGCTTCCTGCTCATGAACACCGGGGAGAAGCCGGTCATGTCGGAGCACGGCCTGCTTACGTCGATCGCCTGGGGCGTGGACGGCAAAGTGGAATACGCGCTCGAGGGTTCGGTCTTCGTGGCCGGCGCCGCGCTGCAGTGGCTCAGAGACGGGATGCGGATGCTCGAGTCCGCGGTCGATTCGGAATATCTGGCGAAGAAAGTGAAGGATACGAACGGCTGCTACGTCGTGCCGGCCTTTACGGGACTCGGCGCGCCGCACTGGAACCAGTACGCGCGCGGGATGATCGTCGGCCTGACCCGCGGCGTCAATAAATACCATGTGATCCGCGCGACGCTGGATTCTCTGGCTTATCAGGTCTGCGACGTCCTGTCCTCGATGAGCGCCGACGCCGGTGCGCCGGTCGGAAGCCTTCGGGTAGACGGCGGGGCTTCCGCCAACGATTACCTTATGCAGAGGCAGGCGGACCTTGCGGACGTGCCGGTCTACCGTCCGGCATGCGTAGAGACGACGGCGATGGGCGCGGCGTTCCTTGCCGGTCTTGCGGTCGGCTTCTATGAGAGTAAGGAAGCCGTGAAGAAGCTGGTCACGATCAGCCACGTCTTCCGGCCGCAGATCGATCCGGCGGTAAGAGACGAGGATCTGCACGGCTGGGCGCGCGCGGTGCGCGCCGCCTGCGCCTGGGCGGACGATAAGGCATGATCCATAAAGGAACGAAAAGAACACACATAAGGGCCGCGGCAAATGCCGCGGCCTGTTTTGCGCTTTCATGAGGGAACGGTCACACCGGTTCCTTACGGTTTTCGTAGATGAACCCGATGAACGATCTGATCTGCCGGTCCCAGAAGCCCCATTCGTGGACGGCGTCCGGCTCTTCATAACTCGTCACGTCCCAGCCGTTTTCCCGGAGCGCGGGAACGAAACGGAGATGAAGCGGATACAGGAAGTCCTTCGTGCCGCAGCTGACGTACAGTTTCGGTTTCCGCGGCGCGTCCGCGTTCTTCTTCATAAGATACATCGTATCCACGCCGGAGCCGGGCACGGAAGCGAGATCTCCCAAAACACGCTTCCAACTGAAAAGGTCCTCATCCGGACGGCCGGTGAGCATTGCGGCAAGGTCGACGGCGCCGCTGAAGCTTGCCGCGGCGGCAAAGCGCTCCGGATACGTCAGCGCAAGACGCATCGCGCCGTATCCGCCCATGCTCAGGCCCGCGACATACGTGTCCTCCGGGCGGCAGCTGAGGCAGAGGAAGCGGTGCATCGTTTCCGGAAGCTCTTCGCTCACATAATCCCAGTAGCGTTCTCCGCATACCTCATTGCAGTAGAAACTGTGATTCACGGCAGGCATGATCACCGCGAGGTTATGAGACGCGGCGTACCGCTCGACACTTGTCCTGCGCATCCAGATGGAATGGTCGTCGCTGTAGCCGTGCAGAAGATAGAGGACCTGCGGGGGCTCGTTCTTTGCCCGCGCCTCCACGCCGATCCCCTGGTTTGCTTCCGGCAGGATCACATTGATGGTCGATGCGACGCTGAGTGCGTCCGAATAAAACTGTATCTGCAGAAATGCCATGGATCTCCTCCCTCTGTTAAAAATGATGTCTTCGGCATACGTATCATGGAAAGCCGGCCTGATACGGACCGCCTTTTCCGCTCTTTACGGATGGACGATCACGCCGACCCCGTCCGGGATGACTGTGATCTTCGCGTTGTCGCGTCCCAGGATCTCCGCCGCCGCATCCAGGGCTTCCGTGAGGGTCTCCGCGTACGTCATCCGGAGCGCTTCGACAACCGGTGACGGCGCGTGCGTGATGAAGATCACATGGAAGCGCTGCAGGATGCGGATGAAGATCTGCGCCTGCCACTGGTCCTGGACCGTCTCCCCGCGGGGCGTTGCGCGGAACCGCGCCATGACCGCATCCAGCGGCTCGTCATTCGCCATAAGGTCATAGAAGGATCTGCCGCCGTGGCCGTCGCTGCAGTCGGAAAGGATGATGATCACACCGCCGTCACGGCATGTAGCTTCCGCCGCCGTCATGCATTTCACGGACTGGTAAATGTTCTGGTCGAGCGGATAGCCGCCGTTCGTCGTGATCACGATATCGGCCGGAACCGCTTTTACACCGGCCATCCGGTCGACGAACGCGCAGCCTGCCTCGTGGGCTTTCACGGAATCGCCGGCAAAAGCACGGATGATCCGTTTGTTTTCGTCGAGCACGACGTTGACGATATAGGCAAGACGGAGTTTCTCCGCCGCGTACAGCATATCTTTATGGATCGGGTTGTCCGTAAGCACACCGGTCCGCGCATGCGGATCATCGATAAAGTCGGCGCAGTGATTCGCGGCGACCGTTTCCCGTGCGCAGACGCCCGGAAGGACGCTTTTGCGTCCGCCGGAGAAGCCGGCAAAGAAATGCGGCTCGATA
>JAFOIS010000065.1 GCA_017420605.1 Lachnospiraceae bacterium
GTCCGAGAAGGTGGAATCCGTGCGGTTGGAAAAGAGCATAGCATAGTTTTCCCCGCCGCGTAGAAGCCGGAAATACGCGCGCCCGGTGCGCGTGACCGGTTCCGGATCACATGTCAGGACCTGGTTTCCCGCGCCGGCCGTACTGTCGGAAGAATAGGTCGTTGAGAACGCCTGCCAATTCATTTCCCGCTCCTTTCCGCGCCTTTGCTTCACGAAGAAGGCTCATCCAAACCGTTCGGGTACCCGTCTCATCGTACGGAAGCTCATTCCAGCCCTTCCAGTACCCGGAGCGGCTCCATGCCGATCGAGCGCAGATAGGACACTGCCCGTTCGATCCTTGCCGTGTTGTAGATCGGCTCCGTGCTGTGGGCGTCGATGCCGACGATCGCCTGGCAGCCCATTTCCGCCGCGATCTTCCAGAAGCCCGGGCAGGGGTAGCCGAGGCCGGTAAAGCCGCCCCGCTCTCCCTTGCCGGCGCCGCCGAGGTTGTACTCGAGCGGAAGATGCGTCTCCAGGGCCGCCTTGCAGATCTCCCGGCTCGCCTTTTCACAGTATTCGTCAAATACCGGATAACTGGAGAAGAGATGATCCGGATGGTTTACATAACGGAAGAGCCCGCTCTTCATTCCCCGGATCGTATTCTCGGAAAACCAGGAGAGGTGTTCGGGCGTTACGGCATTGGAAGAACTGATCTCCCCGGCCTCCTCCGACTTCCTCCAGTGTACGCCGAGAAGAAGGTAGTCCACCATTTCATGGTAACGCTCGATGTACGGCAGGAACTCCTCGAAGAACTCGCACTCCAGTCCCACGTAGATCTTAATGCTGTCTTTGTATTTCTCCGCCAGGCCGCGGATCGAGGCGATGTATTCGTCCAGCTCGCTCATGTGCATGCGGACGCCCCGTTTGTAAAAGGATTCCGAATACGGCCACGGGCAGTGATCCGTGAACCCGAGGATCCTGATCCCCGTTTCGATCGCGGCTTTGACGTAGGCTTCGTCCGGCTCCATCGACGCGTGGCCGCACCGGTAGGTATGCGTATGATAATTTGCGTACAGCATCGTTTTCCTCATGTATAGGCAGCCGCGCCGAATCTTCCGGGCGGCGTCGTTTTCCTTATTTCTGCGGAAACGGGAGTGCAGGAAAGCCTGCACTCCCGCTTAATCCTGTGCTGTTTTACAGCTTATTTGGTGCGGTCATAGACGGACTGGTACACACCGATCATTTCCTGAAGGCCGAAACCATCCAGGGTCTTCTTGTAGGCATCCCAGTCTTTTTCGGTATCCAGTTCACCGATGATGAACTTGTCGCGGTATTCCTTCCAGCTCGCTTCCAGGTCTGTCCAGTAGAGGTCGCGGACCTCCTGCTCTTCCGGCGTGAAGGTCGGAACACGGGTAATGGACGCGTTCTTGAACTCGTAGTTGTCGCGGATGTTCTGATATTCCGCAAGGAACCACGGATAGATGACCTTATCGAACGTCAGGGACTCTTTGGTCTGGAAATACGGCAGCGCGATCTGGCCGCAGCCAAGGTCGTTGACCGTCCAGGTGGAGCCGTCCGCCGGAGCGATCGGCTGCAGGCTGCCGTCGGCAGCGACTTCATAGGTCTGGCCTTCGATACCGCAGACACGGGTCTGCAGGACCCACGGTTCCGCCATCAGCACGTCGAGCCACTTCGCGGCAAGTTCCGGATTCTCGCAGCTCGTCGTAACGCCGGTGAAGGTGCCATAGCTTTCATGACGGAGCAGGTACGGGTTTTCGTTCCATTCGGAAGCAAGCGGCACGCCGACGGTGTAGTGCTCACCGGTCGGATCTGCCTGGCCTTCCGGCAGCAGGGCGCCATAGGTAATGGCAAAGCCGCAGTAGAAAATGAAGCAGCCGACGCGTTCCGCGGTGACTTTCTGCATCACGATATCACGGGTGTTGGTCGTGACTTCGGCGTCCAGAAGGCCCTTGCTGTAGAGGCCGTTCAGGTACGCGAAGAGGGCTTTTTCATTGTCGTTGGTGTAGGTGTCATAGACCACGCCGTCGTCGCCGACCTGGAAACCGGCTTCACGGATGTACGCTTCGATACCGAAGGTCGGATCGAGATACGCACGGATCTGGTCAAGGTTGTCGGTGGTCAGCGGGATCTCGTCCGCCGCGCCGTTGCCGTTCAGGTCGCCCGCATCCTTGAAGGCCTGCAGAACAGCCTCGAACTCTTCGATCGTCTTCGGGATCTCGAGACCGAGTTCCTGCATCCACTTCGTGTTGAAGCAGGCCATGATGTGGTTCTCTTCCGGTTCCGCCTGGGACGCGAGAACGTACTGCGTGCCGTCCGCGTTCGTCAGCGCCTTCTTGTAGTTCGTGTTGTTGGTCTTCTCAAGATAGGCGTTGGTGTACGGGAACCATTCGTTCCAGTTGGCGCCGAGGTCGACAAGAAGGCCGTTCTCGCCGGCTTCATTGGCGATGTCCAGATTACGGCCGACCAGAATGATGTCCGGAAGATCGACACCGCCGGTCAGTTTCGCCGAAACCAGGGTCTCGTAGTTGTCATAGGACTGCACGTCCCATTCAATGTGGACGTTGGTGTAGTCTTCCATGAACTGCCAGAAGTACAGATCGTTCGACGGCGGAAGCATCGTGCTCGACGTGCCTTCCCAGGTGTACACGGTCAGCGTCGTCTTTTCGTCGCAGAGCCACGTATCCTTGGCCGGCTCCGCCGGTTCCGGTGTGCTCTCTTCCGCCGGTGCTTCGGAAGCCGCTTCCGAAGACGCCGCCTCGGATTCGGGCTTCGCTTCCGAAGAAGCCGCCTCGGATTCCGCAGGCTTCGGCGCTTCGCTGCCGCCGGCCGCGCCGCAGGCACTCAGTGTGCCGATCGCCAGTACGAGGCAAAGCAGGATAGCTAAGACTTTTTTCATTTGTTTCCTCCTCTTTTCCCTAGAAGATGTCTTTATTACAGGTTACATTATCCTTTCACCGCCCCGATCATCAGGCCTTTTTCCAGGTTGCGGCTGATGAACGGGTAGATGATCAGCATGGGCAGGACCGAGACGACGATGACGGCGTACTTGATCTGCAGAAGCGAGAGGATGTCCTCCGCTTTCATGAGCTCGCCTTCATTGAAGCCCGAAAGGGAGTTCTGGATAACGACTTCCCGGATATACAGGGCGATCGGCTGCAGTTCCTTTTTGCTCAGGTACAGCATCGCGTTGAAGTAGGCGTTCCAGTGGCCGACCGCGTTGTAGAGCGTCAGCACCGCGATGATCGGCTTGGAAAGCGGCATGATGAGCTGCAGGAAAATGCGGTACTCCGACGCGCCGTCGAGTCTTGCGCTCTCGATGATCGTCTCCGGCAGCGATTCGAAGAAGGACCGCGTGATCATGACGTACCAGGCGGACGTCAGGCTCATGACGACGATGACCCAACGGTTGTCGTAGAGATTGAGGAAACGGCTCACGACAAGGTAGGTCGGAATGATGCCGCCGTTGAAGAACATCGTCAGCATGATGAACTTGGTGAAGAACTTGCGGGCGCGGAATTCATGCCGCGACAGCGGATAAGCCGCAAGGCAGGAAGTGATAACCGCGCAGAGCGTCCCGACCACCGTGTACCAGATCGTGTTGCCGTAATACTGCAGTACCTTCTGGTCGCTCAGGACCGTCGTGAGCGCCTTGAGCGAGAAGCCGACCGGCAGGAACCAGACCTGCCCTCTTGCCGCCGCGATCGGGTCGCTGATCGACATACTGAAGACGTAGATCAGCGGGTAGAGCGTCGTAACGATGACGAAAACGGCGAACAGAGCGATGAAGAAGTCAAATATATGGTCTCCGAAAGACTTTTTGTATACGATGTGTTCCATGCTTCCACCTCACCACAGCGACGTCTCGGAGATACGCTTGGTCATCCGGTTCGCCGTGACCAGGATGATCACGTTGCAGATCGAGTTGAACAGGCTGATCGCCGCCGAAAGGCTCAGCTTGTGGTTCTCGAGACCTGCCCGGAACGCGTA
>JAFOIS010000066.1 GCA_017420605.1 Lachnospiraceae bacterium
CTTAAGGTAAAAGCGCTCGAGGCGATGGAATCGCAGCAGTACGGCGGCGACTACGCGCGGAAGGTCATTGAGACGGAGAACGGCGTGTACGGCCTCAATACGCGCCATTCGTACTGCGAGGCCTTCGTCATGAACACGCCGGAGGTCGGTACGAAACTGCACGTTTCCGACTGGCTGATCCTCCGGGCGAACGAGCCGGAGATCGACAGCCGCCTCCGGGATTACCGCCTCCTGACATAATATGCACAGCCCTGCATATTTATACGCGTCTTGTGAATATCGGTCAGACGGGCGGAAAAATGTCCCATTTTCACTGTTAACGAAGACCGAAATCTGTTATAATTGCCATATTAGGGAACCTGGGAAAGACTTTTTGTGGTAAAAAGTACTATTCCCGCAGTTATCTAAAGGAGGTAAACAATGAAAAAGAAGTTAGCGTTACTGCTGGCGATGATCCTCGTGGTCAGCATGCTTGGCGCATGCGGCGGCGCCCAGGGCGGCGGATCCGCGGCTCCGGCATCGAGCGAAGCGCAGGCCGGCGAAGAAGTGAAGCTCCTCATCTGGCACTACGCGGATGACGGCACGGAGGATGCCTACAAGGAAATGGCGGATGCGTTCCATGCCGACAACCCGAACATCACCATCGAATACGACGTCCTTCCGTATGACTCCGGCCCGGAGAAAGTTACGATCGCGTATGCAACGAACACCCCGCCCGACATCCTGATCGACGGTTATTCCCGTATCGCCCCGGCGGTCAAGGCGGGCCTTACCGTGGATATCCAGGACGTCATCGACGCCAATAAGGACGCTTTCGTCGCGATGCAGATCGACGGCAAGATGGACAACGGCCACTTCGGCTATCTGCAGACCAGCCTTTCCGCCGCGTACGGCGTCCTCGTCAACCTTGACATTGCCGAGAGGTGCGGTGTCCTCGACATGCTGCCGGCCGACAACCTGACCTGGAGCTGGGATACCTATCTGGAAATGCTCCGCAAAGTCAAAGAAGCGGATCCGACCGTCATTCCGTGCGACCTGTTCGCCGGCTCCCGTTCTTCGGACGCCTGGTATTACAGCTGGTTCCTCGGCAACGGCGTACCGATCGCCAACGACGACCACTCCGCGACCGGGTTCAACATCGGCGAAAACCGTGACAAGGCCATCGAAGTCCTCGAACTCTTCAAGACGTTCGTGGATGAAGGCCTCGTACAGGAAGGCTGCGCGACGATGACCGACGAGCAGGCCGATACCTTCTTCCAGTCCGGCCAGATGATGATCCTCCACGCCGGCTGGAACAACACGATGAACACCTACACGAACCAGCAGGCCGGCACCTGCGTACCGTTCAAGTATGGTATGTACGCGCTTCCGTCGAAGGATGGCAAGGAACCTCCGACCACCGCGACCTGGGGCAGCTCCGGTATGGCGGGCTTCAAGGCCAACGGCCATGAAGAAGCGATCAAGACGTTCTTTGACTGGTATCTGAAGCATCAGCAGTATCCGGAAAAGATCGCCAACATCATGGGTTCCATGTCCTCCCTGAAGGAAGTCAAGTACTCATGGCCGAACGACGATATCGCGAAGCTGATGGCGATCGGCACAAAGTACACCGCGGAAAAGGCTATTTCCAGCTTCGGTATCCTGGAGCCGTGGTGGACCGAATTCCGTGAGACCTTCTATCCGCAGATGCAGGATTTCTATACCGGCAACATCGACGCCGGCCAGGTGCTCGACAACTGGCAGAAGGCGGCCGACGAAGTCATTAAAAAGAACACTGCCGGCTGATAATCGTTGATCTGAAAACGGGATCGCCCCGCCGTAGCGCGGGGCGGTCCTTTTCCGAAACAGGGAAGGGGAACGGCAAATGAACCCCAAAAAGCAGAAATACACACCGCGGGAGCGCTACAAGGCACGCTGGGCGTATGTCTTCCTGGCGCCGTGGCTCCTGATGTTCCTGATTTTTTACGCATATCCGCTGATCTACGGAACGATCGTATCCTTTACAAACTATACCATCGGCAGCATGAAATGGATCGGCCTGGAGAATTATCGGACGATCTTTACGGACTACCGCTTCTGGCGGAGCCTCCGGGCGACGATCTTCTACATGCTCATCGTCATGCCGCTGCAGGTCTTTGTGCCGCTCTGGATCGCGAATACGATCCAGGCCTATAAGAGGGGCTTCAATACCGCGGTGAAGCTGGTCGCCTACATTCCGGGCGTTACCTGCTCCGTGGCGCTCGTCCTTGCCTGGCGGTTCATGCTCGACCCGAACATCGGGTTCGTGACCTCATTTCTGAAGAAAATATTCGGGGCGCGTTTTTCCCCGTTCAATACCGCGTCGACCGCGATCCCGATCATCGCGGTCCTGATCGCCTTTACAAACCTCGGCGCGACGCTCATCATTTATTCGGCCGCACTCAATGCGATTCCCGCAGACTATTACGAAGCGGCGGAACTCGACGGGGCGACCCGCTGGGACCAGCTGACGAAGATCACGATCCCGCTGCTCCAGCCGACCATCGTCTACGTTTTCATCACGTCCACGATCGGCGCGCTGCAGATCTTCGTCATTCCGCAGTTGATGACGCAGGGCGGTCCGAACTTCATGACGTCGACGGTGCTGCTCCTTATTTACAGCGCCGCGTTCGGCGACAACAAGTTCGGCTATGCTTCCGCGCTGGGCGTCATCCTGTTCCTGATCACCGCTATCTTTGCCCTGATCCAGTTCCGGATCACGCGGCGTGAGACGGTAGAGTATTAAGGAAGGAGGGTGCCTGTATGAAAAACAATAAATACAGCCGCAATTATGTGAGCATTCCTTCCACGATCCTCGTGATCCTGCTGCTGGTCTGGGTCATGGTGCCGTTTTACATCATGTTCTTCGCGTCCTTCAAGCCGAACTTCTCGATCCTGCGGCTCCCGCCGGACCTGGTGCCGCTCAAGGATTTCACCCTTGTCAACTACAAGGCGGTCTTTGAAAGGGCGGACGTATTCCTCTGGATGAAGAACAGCTTCATCATCAGTGTGTCCGTTGCCCTGGCGACGGCGTTCATTGCGGTGACCGCCGGCTACGCCTTCGCGAAGATCAAATTCCCGGGCAAGAACGTTTTCTTCGCCCTGGTTATGGCGACGCTGATGATGCCGAAGCAGATGCTGCTGATCCCGAATTACCTCGTGGCCTATAACCTGCATCTGCAGGATTCCTTCCACGGCGTCATCCTGACGACGATCGCCCCGGCGTTCGGCGTTTTCCTGAGCCGCCAGTACATCACCTCGCTTCCGTCGACGCTGTTCGACGCGGCGGAGATCGACGGCTGCTCCGAACTCGGGAAGTTCTTCCGCGTGGCGCTGCCGCTTTCGCTTCCTGCCGTTGGGACGATCTCTATTTTCGCGTTCTTCACGTCGTTCAACGATTACCTGTGGCAGCTCATCATGCTGTCGAACAAGAAGCTCATGACCATGCCGGTCGGGCTCTCGTTCTTCGGACAGACGATGCACAACAACCGGGCGGCGCAGCTGGCGCTTTCCTCGATCGGTACGATCCCGCTGATCCTGATTTTCATCGCCTGCCAGAAGTTCTTCATCAAGGGCGCGACGGTCGGCGCGGTAAAGGGGTAAGAAATGAAAAAGATCCTGATCGACGCGTTTTTCCACCAGATGCCGGGACACCGGCTTTCACGGAACATTTCCGTCGGCGGATACCGTATCAATGTGGGGCGCTACTCCCCGTATGACGTGTACCATCCGAACGGCGCGTCCATGCTCATCTCGGACCTTATCGCGTCTTATGACGTGGCCTGGTCGATGGAGCCGTTCTCCGACATGTCGCTCGCGCAGGCCGATCTCCTTGTGATCCCGAATCCGGACTATCCGCTCTATGAAGGCTCGTCCGCTTTCCGGATCGATAAGCAGGATATCGACGCGCTCCTGGCGTACCTTGAACGCGGCGGGAGCGTTCTTATGCTCGTCAATTCCTTCCTCTCCCGGAGCGATTTCTGGGAGGAAAACTTCGATATCGAGCGCGTGGGCGCTTTCTTCCGGAAACTCGGGATCACGTGGGACCCGGATTATATGTCCGACGATGCGCAGATCCTGCCGGCAAAGAGCGGTCCCTACACCGTAGGCTACGGGCAGGGCGGCCGCGTTCTCGGCGGCCTTCCCGAAGACGCGGAGGAACTCCTTTCCTGGAACGGCGAGATCTACGGTTTCATCAAGCCGGTGGGAAAAGGAAAGCTTGCGGTCATCGGCGACGCGGGTCTGGTCTCCAACGGGCTGTACGGCTTCCCGACGTTCGACAACCGGGCGTTCATAGGCGACCTCATCGGCAGACTCATGCCGTCCTTTACGCCGGGACGGTTTGACAGGCTGACGTACGGCTCCGTAAGCTGCGCGACAAATAAGGACGGCATTTCGGAGGAACTTTTCAGGAGCCTCCGTCCGGAAGCGGAATTCCAGATCGACCACCATTACCGGCATCTGGTCTGGGAAGATC
>JAFOIS010000067.1 GCA_017420605.1 Lachnospiraceae bacterium
CACATGGTAAAGGTCGTGAAGATCCATCGCGGCGGGATCAAATTCCCGAAGCTCGTATACGTCATGGATCAGCCATTTCATGATCGTAAGATTCCCGAAGAAGGGGTTTGCGCGGATCCGCTGCGCGAGGAAATCGCGCGCCGTATCATAGAGAGAAAGCGCCTCTTCCGTTTTCCCCTCGTCCGAGCGGATCTTCGCAAGGCGCGTGAAGATCTCCGGCAGCGGCTCGCCGAGCCTTCGGGCATTTTTCACCTTCGGGTAAAGCGAAAGAATGATCTCCTTGTACTTCTCATAGTCCTTTTCGACGTAGTACCCGTTGCGGTACATGTCCGCGACCTTGTACGATGCGACGATGTCTCCCATCGCACGGGCCTTGTCGAAGTACTTGAAGGCTTTCTCGTAATCCTTTTCCCCGGTCCGGCCGTAATACCAGATATAACCGAGATTGGAAATGGCATAGCGGTTGCCGTACTCCGCCGCCATCTCGTAATACTTGAGCGCCAGGTCGAATTCGCGCTTGTCGTAATAGAACCCGCCGAGGTCGACCATGTAATCGGAATCCTTCGTCTCCGCAATGAGGAACTGCAGCGCCTCCGTATAGAGGAACTCTTCCTCCTCCGTCGGATTCGAAAGACTGTAGAAGTGACGAAGGATCTTTTTTGCCTCGAGAATCGTCATGAAAGTCATCTCCTTACTGAATGCCCCGTTCCGTTGCTGTCTTGATCATAACCTTCACAGCGCCTATATGGTCGCTTTCCGGGCGACAAATGAACTTCCGTTGAATCTTTCCGCTTCTGTCGGTTCTCTTATGCCGGTTTGATTAATCCGCTCCGTTTTTTTCGCACAGATCCCGGCAGATCGTCTCCCAGATGCAGTTCGCGGCAAGACGGGAGCCGTCGGGCGAGGCGTGCGCGCCGTCCGTGTAAAAAAGCTCCGCTTCCGGATGACTCTTTATATAGTCCCACCAGAGCCTGCCGGCCGGCGCAAGGAGCGCGCCGTTTTCTTCCGCCGCTTCCCTGTGCAGCCTATCCATATACGTCTGCACCTCCGGCTCCGTCTTCTTCGCCCAGGTCTCGTAGATGACCGGCGTGCTGCCGGCTTCCCGGATCCATGCCACAAGCGTCTTTACCGCCGAAAGGTACTGTTCTCTTGGCGCAAACGGATGCGTGTGTTCCTGCAGCACGACATAATCATAGCCGCCGTAGAGAATGTTGATGCGGGGCTCCGGCTCCTCCGCGTGCTGCGAAAGGAACCAGCCGCCGTGCGCGAGCATCGTCACGTGGCAGCCGTACCCGTCCTCCGCGGCGCGCTGCCGCACCATCTGCGGCATGTCGTTATAATACGTGTGGCTGTTGCCGATAAAAAGGATCTTGAGGTTCTTCATTTTCTCTGCCCGTAAAAGGTCTTCAGGATGTCCCGCCGGCTGCTTAACCCATCACCGAACCGTTATACTTTTTCTGCGCTGCGACCATCACAACGACCCCTGCCACGAATCCCAGGACCAGAGGGATCCACCAGTACGGCGAATAAAGAAGGTTCAGGATCCCCGTGACAACGACCCCGGCACCGATGAGGATCAGTCCGCATCCCATCCTGCGCGCGTAAGCAGGGATATCTTTCTTCTTCACGTTCTTATAGTGGTAGTCGTGCAGGATGGATACCCTCTGTCTGCATGCAAGGAGCAGCCCGAGCACGATCAATGCAAGTCCCACCGCAGCTTCGATAATGACACCGATGATCATTGCCTTTCTCCTTCCGTTACGCACATCATAAATGCTTCAGTCTTTCATGTAAATGCTGATGATCAGCGCGTCATCCGGATAATCCGGATCGGTCTTGCTCTTTACAAAACAGTCCGCCGTCGCGTAAAGGTACTTGCCTGCGTCCATGAGCCTCGACAGCATCCCGTTCTTTCTGCGCGGGATATAGCCGAGCTTTTTCTCCCCGTTCATGATGAGGATCGCCCGCTTATCGTGCGGATTGTCCGGCTCCCGGACAAGCGAAAGCTTCTGTCCCGCCCTGAGAGACTTAAGATTCCGGATAATGTCTTCCACATACATCGAGCCGGCCGCATTCGTCTTGAGGAGGAAAATGTCGCGCGCAAACGGCTGCCGCAGCGCATCCGGCATAAAATGCTGCAGCATGGAAAGATCCTGCATATTCAGTGTGCTTAAGGCGCCGCCCGCGCTCTCCGCTTTTCCGTCGCTGCCGGCGGCGTTTTTCTTATTCTTCCCCATCCGGATCCAGCCCCTTTACAAGACGGTCGTACCGTTTCTTCAGTTCTTCGTACTGCGCGTTGTATTCGCCTATGAGCTCCCGCGTCTTTTCGACATAGACCGCGACCAGTTCCTCGTCGTACAGCCATTCCTTCGCGGTGTACGGAAATTCCGACATAAGCTTTTCGATCTCTTCCTCGAGCGCCTTCTTACGCTCCGAAAGCGTCCGGAGGATCTTCCGCAGCCGCTCGATATCGTCCGGCGTATCCTGAAGACGCTCTTCGGCATCCTGATCCATGAGATGCTCGTAGATCTCCTGCAGCCGGTCGAGGTCTCCCTCCTTGAACGCTTTCACCGCGTCGCGGAAAAGCTGCGCCTCTTCTTCGGTCTGATCCGTATTCACGTCCGGATGCAGGATCTTCACGATCTTCCGGTAATAGAACCTGAGCGCCTCCGCCCGGGTCTTGAACTCCGGCACGCCGTCCTCGCCGATTCCGCCGTCCCCGTCTGCACCGCTATCTCCATTTCCCGAAGTGCCGCCGTGCGGCCCGCGCCGGCTTAGGCCTTTTTCCTGCTGCTTCTGCCATTCCTTCTCGCGTTCCTCTTCCGACTTGCGGAACCGGTCCGAATCCTTGATCGTTTCAATGCGCTTCCGCAGCTCTTCCTCGTATTCGGCGTACTTTTCCCGGGCTCTCCGCTCGGCTTCTTCCTCCTCCATCCGCTTCTTGCGGTTGAGCGCCGCCTGCAGAAGCTCGATCTTGTACCGCAGCTCCAGAACGCGCCATTTCGCCTGATATGCCTCGAGGTTCAGCGCGCCGACCTTCGCGTCATAGTCCGCCCGGATCTTCGGGATCTCGCGGTAAATGAGATCGTCCCTCTCCGCCGCAAGGGCGGCGACCTCCGCACGGAGGAGCCGGATCTTCCGGATCAGGGACTCATATTCCGATTCGGCCGGGATCAGGTCATGCTTCTTCATCGCCGTCTCCCTCCTTCATCGACTCCACATACCTTCGAAGATTCGCAAGATACAGCTTCATATCGCGCTTTTCGTCCTCGTTCATACTCCCGTCGAGCGAAAGGAAGATTTCCCCGGCGCGCTCGAAAAGATAGAGTAACTTTTCCACCGCATCCCCGCCTTTGCCGGCGAGTTCCCGCAGAACGAGCGTACGCAGGATATC
>JAFOIS010000068.1 GCA_017420605.1 Lachnospiraceae bacterium
AGAGAGCATACGGCAAAGGCTTACGGTCCTGCGGTCCGGTCCGTTTGGAGAGAAACGCAGGACGGCAAAAGAAAAACTGGCCGCGGATATGGAAAAGGTTCGCGCGGAGAAGGAGGCGGCATGTCCGGCAGACGCAGAGCAGTGATCGAGTGTTTCGAGGAGATCCCCTGCAACCCGTGTGAGGCGGCCTGCCCGTTCGGCGCGATTCGCATCGGGGAATGCATTACATCGCTCCCGCAGCTTGACGCGGAAAAGTGCACCGGCTGCGGAAGATGCATCGCCGCGTGCCCGGGCCTGGCGATTTTTGTGGTGGATCCCGAATACGGCGCATCGGAAGCTTCCGTTGATTTTCCGTATGAGTACGTGCCGCTTCCGGCTGAAGGAAGTATCGTCGCGGCGGTCGACCGTTTCGGAAAAGAGGTCTGCAAGGGAAGAATCCTCGCCGTACGGAAGCTGCCTTCTTATCAGGGCACGACGGTCGTCAGCATGGCCGTGCCGACACAGTATGCGGATACGGTAAGAAGTATGAAACGGCTTGGGCGGAAGGAGTTGGAATCATGACTTACGGAGACAGTGATATCATCATCTGCAGATGCCAGGAGCTGACAAAAGCGGATATCCTTGCCGCGATACGGGACGGGGCGGAGACGGTCAACGGCGTAAAGAAGCGCACAAAGGCCTGTATGGGATTCTGTCAGGGAAAGACCTGCGAAAAGCTGATCGAAAGGATCGTGGCCGAAGCAACGGGAAAAGATCCCGCAGTACTTGTTCCTCCGACGTCAAGAGCGCCGGTGCGCCCGGTCGATATCCGGGTATTTCTGGATACGGAAGACGAACAGACATAAGAACTGTACGGCCGCGGACCGGCACGGCGCCCGGCTGCAGTGAAAGAAAAAACACCCCGGAATTCCGGGGTGTTTCTGTAGTGCTGAGGATCAGCGGCCTTCGTTTACGAAGCGGATGATCTCTTCCAGGGTCATGCCGTCCATTCCGAGGTTTTTCAGGGAACGTCCGAGCGTGCGGTAATCTTCGCCGTTGA
Organism: Lachnospiraceae bacterium; assembly: GCA_017420605.1. Classification (GTDB taxonomy): domain Bacteria; phylum Bacillota; class Clostridia; order Lachnospirales; family Lachnospiraceae; genus Chordicoccus. Next base: position 1,040 of record JAFOIS010000068.1, read on the forward strand.
AGGAGGATCCCAGCGTAATGATCGCGTCCGTATGGGGCGTGGGGATTCCGGCTTTCTTGCCGAGCTCGGAGACCGGTACAAGGCCGTACGGAAGATCTTCCGTGAGATAACGGTGATGGGTGCTCGGCGGGGAGATCGCTTCGGGGATGCCGCCGTGGATCGTGCTGTGGCTGTAGAACTCATGAAGGGTCGGCCATTCCCAATGTCCGTAATAGCCGTGTATCAGGTCGTTGATGCTTTCCACTTCGAAGCCCATCGCCTTCGCGAGCGCCTGCCGTTCGGCGTCGATCGCCTCGATTGTATTGCAGACGCCTACGGCTGCCATGCTGCCCCAGTAGAAGTCGAACCGGTCTTTATCAAGCTCCACGCGGGATGCGCTGAAGATCATCGAGACAGGATGCGTGAACGCGTTGATGTCCAGAAAACTGGTGTGCAGAATATTCGGGACGGCGATATACTGCGGGAAATACGCGTTCAGATCGGCGACGACCTTTTCCGTGCGGCATGCCGGAATGCAGGCCAGATGCATGTTGTCCTTGATGCCGAGAATGTTGCAGTCGTTGGGACGGTAGCGGCGGCAGGCGAAGATATTCGAGGACGTTTCACCGACAGTGATATCCTGTGTATTGCCGCATTCCCGGAGAACGTTGAGGAATTCGACCGCGCCGAATACGGAGCCCGGGTTCAGGACGACGGTCTGGCCGGCTTTCAGGTAAGGCGCCGCAAGGCGTGCGATGATCTTGTGCGCGAAGGCGGGCGTCACGAGCAGGATATATTCGGACCATGCGCAGGCTTCTTCAATATCCGTCGTACATTTTGCCACCGGACCGAAGCCGGTGTCGCAGCCGCGCAGCGTAAGGCCGCCGAGCCGTTCGATGTCCGCCAGATTGTCGGCCAGCTCAGGCACTTCATAGAGGCAGACCTCATGTCCTCTTTTGCCGAGATACGCCGCGTAGCAGCAGCCGCCGTTGCCGGCGCCGAGAATAGTGATTTTTCCCATAATTACCTCCCGTTGATCAGAAATACAGTAATGCCAGTTTTGTCACGGTCTTCCAGACCGAGGTTTTCAAGAGATCGTCCTTCTTTCCGGTAATCGGTGCCGTTAAAGGTGGACGTCAGCGTGATGACGGCGTCGATGTGCGGCGTAGGGATCCCGGCTTTTCTGCCGAGTTCCGAGATGGGAACGAGGCCGTAGGGCACATCTTCCGTGATATAGCGGTGCCTGGTCGTTTTTGGCGCACGCGCCTCCGGCGTTCCGCCGTGTACCTTGCTCCGGCTGAAAAAGTCATAGAGAGTCGCCCATTCCGGATGACCGTAGTAAATATGATTCAGTTCGTTAAGGCTCACCTGCGGAAACCCGTACGCTTCCGCGACGGCGAGGCGCTCTTTGTCGACGCGGTCGATATTTTCGCATACGCCCGGCGTCATGCCGCCCCAGTAGAAATCAAAATCCCCCTGCGTCATTTCGATCCAGGCGGCGTTCAGCACGGCGCTGATCGGATGCAGGATCGCGTTCCCGTTCATGAGACTTGTATAGAAGATGTTCGGGATCGCGGTGAATGTCGGAAAAAATGCATTCAGTGCCTCCACGGTCTTCTCCGTCCGGTTCGCCGGAATGCAGGCGACGTACAGTTTTTCTTTGATGCCGAGGACGTTGACGTCGTTCGGGCGGTACCGCCGGCAGGCGAATGCGTTGGAAGAGGTTTCCCCGACCGTGACGTCCTCCGTGCAGCCGCATTCTCGCAGGACGCTCAGGAACTCCGCGGCGCCGAGCACGGCGCCGGGATTCAGGATAACGGTCTTACCGGACCGGAGGTGCGGCGCCATCCACTGCGCAAGGCTTCTGTGCGCGAAAGCGGGTACGACGACCAGGATATAGTCCGACCATGCGCAGGCTTCCGCGACGTCGGTCGTGCAGCGGCTGACCGGACCGAAACCCATCAGCGCCCCGCGCATGACCAGACCGCCGGCAGCTTCGATGTCGGTGAGATTACCGGCAAATGCAGGCGTTTCGCAAAGACATACGCTGTGACCGCGCAGGCCGAGATAGGCCGCGTAGGTACAGCCGCCGTTGCCGGCGCCGATGATGGTGATCTTTCCCATTTTTATTTTCCTTCCAGAACAAAGGTCCGGATCTGGTCAAGCGTTTTGCCGCCGAAACCAAGATACTTGAGCGACCTGCCCGTTTCCCGGTAGTTCTCCCCGTTGAAGGTCGACGCGAGCGTAATGACGGCGTCGATATGCGGTGTGGGAACGCCGGCGACATCAGCCAGTTCGGCGATCGGGACCAGGCCGAAGGGTACGTCTTCGGTCACATACCTGTGCCGCATCGTTGCGGGCGCTTTGGCTTCCGGCGTTCCGCCGTGTACCTTGCTGTGGCTGAAGAAGTCGAAGAGCGACGGCCATTCCGGATGTCCGTAGTAACCGTGGATCAGCTCGTTCAGCGTTTCCATCGGATAACCGAGCGCTTCCGCAAGCGCCAGGCGCTCTTTATCGATCGCTTCCATATTGGCGCAGACACCCGGCGAGATCCCGCCCCAGTAGAAGTCAAAAGCGCCTTTGGTCAGTTCGATGCGGCCGGCGTTCAGGATGGCGTTGATCGGATGGACGTAGGCATTGATGTCGAGGAAACTGGTATAGAAAATATTCGGGACTGCGATATACTGCGGGAAAAATGCCTGCAGATCCCGCACTGTCTTTTCTGTTCTGTCCGCCGGGATGCACGCAAGATGCATATTATCCTTGATGCCCAGGATATTGACGTCATTCGGGCGGTAGCGGCGGCAGGCGAAAACGTTGGAAGAGGTCTCGCCGACCGTGACATCCGCCGTATTGCCGCATTCGCGGAGAATGTTCAGGAACTCGACGGCGCCGAAAACCGAACCCGGATTCAGAACGACCGTCTGGCCCGACGTAAG
>JAFOIS010000069.1 GCA_017420605.1 Lachnospiraceae bacterium
CGCTGGACGAGCTTCTGGGATAAGAAAGACCGCCTGCATGCGGCGGAGAAGATAAAAAGACGGCGGACCGGGGAAAACGCCGGGGGGAGAGATACGTGGCTGGTAAAAACAATGATGAGCGCAGGGCGAAACTCGAGCGCATGATCGCGATCAAGAACGCGCAGGAAGCAGCGCAGATGATCAATGAGCAGCCGAAGGCCGGATCGGGTTCCGGCACGGCGGCCGGCGGCAGAGCAGGCGCGCCGGAAGAGGCGCAGGCAAAGGCGCACTGGTACGACAAAGTACCGTTCCTCCGCACAAAAAGGCTCCGGATCCTGTACGGGGCGCTGCTCGTACTGATCCTGTCGACCGTCCTTTTTATGGTCGTGGTGACGGCGCAGTCCCGGAATGCGGCCCGGAGCGAGGCCGAATCCGCCGCTTCGGAGGAGGCGTCCGCCGAAGAAGGGCCGACTGCCGTCGAACCGCAGGACCACGGGGTCGTGGGGGAAGAACGGGTCAGTTTCCTTGCCGTGGGCGACAACCTGATCCACCGGCCGATCTATAAGCAGGCGCTTGCGCGCGGCAACGACGAATATTACGATTTCGTTTACGCGTACCAGGCCATGAAGCCGCTCCTTGACGCGCATGATATCAACTGGATCAATATGGAGACGCTGGTCAACGGCGTCATGTCACCGTCGTCCTATCCGAAATTCATCACACCCCCGGAAAATGCCTGGGAGCTCTATGATCTCGGTTTCCGCATTTTCAATCTGGGCAGCAACCATACCTACGACTTCGGCGTGGACGGCGTCATGGCGACGGTCGATTTCTATGAAAACGAGATGCCGGCGGACATCTGCACGACCGGGATCTGGCCGGAAGGGGAAGGTTCGGAAGACATTCCGGTCTATGAGTATGATGGACATACCTTCGCGTTTCTGTGCTTTGTCTACGGTTCCAATAAATCCGCGTCCGGATCGCCGGAGAGGATCATTTTCCTGACGGAAGAAGAACGGATGAAGCGGATGATCGCTGCCGCCAGAGAACAGGCGGACGCGGTGATCGTCGCCTGTCACTGGGGCGACGAATACAATCATCACCTGACAAGCTCGGAGCGGTCGCTCTCCAAGCGGATCGCCGAATGGGGCGCGGACCTTATCATCGGGACGCATCCGCACGTGATCCAGGATTTCAACTGGCTGGAGACGTCGGACGGCCGGAAGGTCTTCTGCATCTATTCGCTCGGGAATTTCCTGTCGGGCCAGAACCTGCCGGAGACGCTGGTCGAGCTCGCGCTGAGCTGCCAGTTCGTGTTCCGCGAGGATATCAGCGGCAAGGTGACGATGACGGTCGAAGAACCGAAACTGATCCCGCTCGTCGACCACTACTGGGAGGACTACAGCGATATCCACGTCGTCCCGCTCTCGGATTACACGCCGGAACTGGCCGAAAAGCACGGCATCCGCAACAAGTATCCCGAATTCAGCTACAGCTACATCCTTAAGCTCCTGAAGGAAAACATCATCGGCGACGACGTCCTCGTGCTGCCGGATCATGTTCCGACAGGCGTCCCGTCCGATCCGCCGGAAGTCTTCCCGACAAAGATCCCGGCGCCGCAGCCGCAGCCGGAAGAGGAACCGGGATCCGAAGAGGAGCCGGAAGAAGAGGCGGAAGAGACGCCGCAGCCGGAGCCGGAGGAGTCCGGGGAAGAGACGTCTTCTGAAACGGATGATCCGGAATCGGAAGAGGCGGGATCCGGGGAAGATGCGGATGAAAACGAGCGGTCCCGCAGCGCAGCCTGATAAGGTTTGCGGGCGGAGCAGATAAGAGACTGAACGCAGGAGACATGAAAAAAAGTTACATCTATGCAGGGATCACGATCCTGATCTGGAGTTCCATGGCGCCGGTCGTCAAGACGCTCATCGGTGCGATCCCGAACCTCGAGGCCCTTGCGGCCGGCAGCTTCTTCGCCGCACTTTTCCTTTTTGCGCGCAACGTGCTGAAGGGAAATCTCCGCATTATGAAAACGATCCCCGCGGGGCACTATGCCGTCATGGCGGGCATGGGCTTTGTCGGGATCTTTTCCTATTCCTTCCTTTATTATTTCGGCCTTGACAACCTGCCGGTACAGGTAGCCTGTATCCTCAATTATCTCTGGCCGATCATGCTGGTGGTCTTTTCCTGCATCCTCGGACTCGAGAGATTCACGGGCCGGAAAGCGCTCGCGCTTCTCCTCAGCTTTGCCGGCGTTATCGTCGTCATGGCGGGCGGCGCCGCGCCGGCCGGAAAGAAGGCGCTTCTCGGCATGGGCGCGTGCATCCTCGCTTCCATCTGCTACGGAAGTTTTTCCGCCTATAACAAAAAGCGCAATTTTGACCAGAATATCTCGATGATGGTCTTCTGGGGCACGACTTTTCTGTGTTCCGTTCTGGCTTCTCTTCTCACTGAGAACTGGGTGCCCCTTAAGAGCGTCGAGCTGGCGGGCTTCGTCTGGATCGGCCTCGTGACCGACGCGACGGGTTATCTCCTGTGGGCGCTTGCCATAAAGAACGCTTCCGATACGGCGATCCTCGCGAACCTTGTTTATTTCGTCCCCTTCCTTTCCACGATCTTCTCCGCGCTCTTTCTGCACGAAAAGATCCACGCCGCGTCGATCTTCGCGCTGCTCCTTCTTGTGGCCGGCGTCATCGTGGACAGCGTGAAACCAAAAGGCGGGAAGGAAAGGAACGCACAGGGAGAAGCAGGGGCGGAAAGGGTAAACGGAACGGTATGAAGAAGGACAGAACGAGAGGGGCATTTGTGATTCTTACGGCGGTGCTGGTCATCCTGCTTACCGCCGTTGTAATTGTCGGGATCCGGCTTGCGCGCCGGCAGAAGGGATCTGCGGAAACGGCGCCGGCCGCAGCGGAGAGTTCTTACGCTGCGCCGGAAGCATCGGAAGGCATTTCCATTGCACCGGAAAGCACAAAGACCCCGGATGATAAAAAGGATACGCCGGAGGAACGTCTGTGTACGATCCTGGAAGACAGCGATGTCTTCATGAATGCGTGCGCCGCGGAACTGTCCGGCGGGGATGCGCTTACCGAAGAAGATATCCTGCAGCTGAAGGAACGGGCCGCCGCCTATCTTGCAGGGCAGGAAGGGGTCGTTTCGGTCGCTTCGGACGGCGATACGATCCTTTTCACAACGGACGACGGCTTTACTTCCTTTATTATTCTGCGGGAGATGGAGGAGCCGGATGAGACGGAAGAAAACGGGACGGAGAGCGGATCCTCCCCGGCTGCTTATTTCGGTACGGAAGACATGCCGGTAAAAGAGGACATGGCATCCCCGTCTTCGCAGGGCACCGGCGTCTCGAAATCTCTGGAAGAACTGGAACAGCACTTTGTCTATGATACGGAATTCCGGAAGGCTGCGATCGATCCTGACGTCCTTGCGCTCTGCCCCCTGAAAACTTCGGATCCCCTGCTCGATCTGCCCGGAGAAGGATTTCGGCTCGACGCCAAGGCGGTCGCGACGCGGCTTGGCGGAACCTGCAGCGTCGTGGATGATTCCTTTCTCAGAACACAGCCGCTTTCTACCCTGCTGAAAGAGGATCTGACCGATTACGGCGTCGTGATGCTGCAGACGCACGGGGCGACGGGACCGCGGGGCAGCGACGACGTATACGTTCTTTTTGACATGTACAGGAGCAAGCAGGAATCATCGGCGGCTTCGGCCTGGGAGGAGGTAAAACGCGCGACGGGCCTTGGACCGGATGCACTGATCGATCAGACAGCAGGCGAAAACGGAGAAGAACCGCAGATCATGTTCGGCATTTATTATGATATCGTCGCCGGAGAGTTCAAACTGTTTTCACACTATGATATCGTGGTGACCTCCTACTGGTTTATGTCGCGGTATAAGGACGCCCGTTTTCCCAATACGGTCTTTTATTTTAACGCCTGCGAAAGCTACCGGGATTATACCTTCCTGCGGTTCCTTGAAGAGCACGGGGCAGCGTGCTGCTTCGGGCACCTGAATAATATTCCTGTCTTTGTGACCTGGGAATCCACGGCCCTGTTCTTCAAAGAATGGGTCGCCGAAGATGCGGCGTTTGCCGGAAACGGCTGCCGGCGGACGAAGACGGTGATTGACGCGGTAAACCGGTCTCTTTTCGGAATGAGCGGCAAAGCGGCGGATTTTTCCGGAGAAAGGGAATACGTGCTGACCGGGAACGGAAGCGTCTCCGGAACGGTGACGGATGCGTCCGGCCGGCCGGTAACGGACGCGATCGTGACGGCATACCGGTACTGGAACGGGTCCCTCAGGCAGTCGGCCAGGGTATCGGTCGACGGAGAGGGCGCCTTTGAAATGAAGGGGATCCCGTTCGGAATGTATCTTCTGCAGGCAAATAACAGCCGTGCGGAAGGCTTTGTGAACCTTTCCCTTGCGGAAGCGGACCGCGGGGACATTGTGATCGTCATACCGGAAGATGCGGCGGAGGACGGCGCACCGGAAATGCCGGAGAACAGTGCACCGGAAATGCCGGAGGACAGTGCGCCTCCGGAAGATGCCGCGCCGCCGGAAGGGACGGAAACGCCGCATTTTCTCGAGATCGAACATTTCCTGACTTTCCCGGACATGACCCGGCAGGACATGTATTCGCTCTACGGAGACCCGACGGAAGAGGAAGCGGACTATATCAAGTTCGATAACATCCTTTTCGTCGGCATGGAAGGGCATCTGCGGGTGTTTTATAAGAATAACGCCCTGGATTACATCAGCTGGACCGCGTACGAAAGCTCCGAACAGCGCAGCAAAGATCTTCTTGCCTATATCCGCAGATTCGGCACAGTCGGGGATACCATTTACCCGCAGCCCGGTCAGATCGAAGAAGGCACGCTCGTCGAAGACCGGATGATCTACGCCGGATATGAGAATACCGCGCACGGCCACTATACATACGCATTTACGCTGTATCAGTAAGCGGATCGCAGAATAGAAGAAACAGAGCCTTTCTGAGGGGCATTCTTACCGGTATCGCAGGCTGAGGCGGGAGTTACGAAATGACCAGTCTTAAAAGTCTTTTTGAGCTGCAGTTCCTGATGTTCGCGGAAATGGCCGCGGGCTTTCTGCTCAGCCGTATCGGCGTGATCAAAAGCAGCGGAAAAAGCACGCTCTCGTCGCTTGCCATGAACCTCTTTCTGCCGTGCAGCATCGTCGCCGCATTCAATATGGAAATGAGCGCCGGGCGGCTGATGGGTTTTGCCCGGATCCTGCTTGCCGCTATCCTTACCGAAGCCGGAAGCATCCTGATCAGCCGGTTCTGCTACAACCGGATCGAAAAAGGGAAAAAGGAGATCTATCAATATGCCACGGTGGTCTCCAATGCCGGCTTTCTGGGCAATGCCGTCGCCGAAGGTGTCTACGGGGCGGAAGGTCTCATGTTCGGACAGGTGTGCGTCATCCCGTTCCGGATCGCGATGTGGACGGCCGGCGTATCGTATCTTTCACCGCGGCAGGACCGCCGCAAAGGACTCCTGAAGCTTCTGCGTCATCCGTGCATCATCGCGACGGAGATCGGCCTTCTTCGGATGGTCTTTTCGATCCCGTTTCCGGCGGTGATAGACAAAACACTTGTCAGCCTCGGACGCTGTACCACGCCGGTGATCATGCTGTTCCTCGGTGTGGTCATCGCGGAGACCGGATTCCGCGGCATCGTAAGCCGCCATACCGTTCTTCTGTCCGTGATCCGGCTCATTCTGATCCCTGCGGCCGTTCTTCTGGGCTGCCGCCTTGCGGGAATGGAATCGCTGGAAGCCGGCATTGCGGTCCTTCTTGCAGCCATGCCGGTCGGATCGACGACGGCGATCCTGGCGCAGGAATACGGTGCAGACGTGGAATTTGCAGCCGACAGCGTAGCGTTTTCCACCCTGCTTTCCATAGCCCTGCTGCCTCTGTGGGTGTACCTTCTGCGGCTTGCGTTTCCGGTATAAATACCGGCGTAACGCCTGGAAATATGTGCAAATATAACGATAGGAGCGGCCGGAAGGCCGCTCTTGCCATACTTTATTACGGGTGATATGATGAAATAGGTCAAATGGGCAGTGACACCCGCACCGGAATTATTTCGGCAGTTAAAATGGAGGGTTTAGTCATGGCGAATGAGTATGGCGCACCGGGAACGGTTTTCTGCATGCAGTGCGGAAAGCCGAATACTGCGGGTGCGCGTTTTTGTATGTTCTGCGGAAGCGAACTGGTGACGTTCTCAGATCCGTCTCCGGCTGTCTCCTATGCCGGACCGGAACCGGAACCCGCGCCTGCGGACGAGACGGAAGAGGATTCCTACCTGGAGAATGTTTTCGGCGATCCCGTGGAGGATTATACGCAGCCGGAGACAGAGAGCTTCCGGGAAGAGGCGCAGCCTTTCGAGGAGCCGGTCAATATCTTCGGAGACACGTCCGGCGAGGCGCCGGAAGCGATCCCGGAGCCGGCGTATCAGCCCGAACCGGAAGCGATCCCGGAGCCGGTGTACCAGCCCGGACCGGAAGCCGAACCTGTGCCGGAGGCGGCAGGACAGACTGCAGCCGGGGAGGAAGCAGCCCCGGAGGCGGTCCCGGAGCCGGTATATCAGCCCGGACCGGAAGCCGAACCTGCGCCGGAGGCGGCAGGACAGCCTGCAGCCGGAGAGGAAGCAGCCCCGGAGGCGGTCCCGGAGCCGGCGTTTCGGCCTGAACCGGAAATAGTGCCGCAGCAGGCGGCTGCACCGCAGCCATACCCGCAGCAGCCATATCCGCCGTATCCGCAGCAGCCGTATCCGCCAATGACCGGGCCGGTGCCCGTTCCGCAGCCGGAACTGCAGTCTGCGCCGCAGCAGGAAGAGGCGCGCAAAGCGCCGGCGCCGAACTATCCGCGCCGTGTGGATAACGCGCCGCCGTATAAGGCGCCGAAGGCCGCAAAGAGCGGTGTACCGGTAAAGATAGAGTGGAATATCACACCGTTTTCGATCGCGTCGGCAGCCGTTACCTTCCTGGCGTCGGTTTTCGCGCTGTTTCTGCCGGTACTGAAAATGGATGACACGATCTATACGATCATGTCCTATCTGTCTCCGGCAGGCACCTTCCTCGGGCCTGACGGTCAGGCGGCCTATAAGCTTCTGGAAAAACCAGGGCACAGTTTTGCGGGACTTCCCGGCATCTTCCATTCACCTCCATCGTCGTCCGTTATATCGTC
>JAFOIS010000070.1 GCA_017420605.1 Lachnospiraceae bacterium
GCCGCTTCCCATGTAGATGTGGAGGCTCTGGAACTCGCCGGCCGGATCCGGCGGGCCGCTCTCCTCATCGGTCACGACCACCGGCCGATCTTCCTCCCAGCGTTCCTCTTCCACATAGTCAAAACGGTGGCGCATATAGTGATGGTAGGACGTTCCGACGATCATGCAGACCAGCGTCACGATGACGAGGCCGATATAATACAGCCGTCTTTTCATTTTACTGTCCATCTTACATCCCTCCGTTCCGGCGTGCCCGCCTCACAGCGAGCACGAGGATCCTGTACAGAACGCCCGCGATGGGCCAGATGAGCCACGTGATCCCCCATTCGAACGTCAGGAAGCTCACACACAGATACACGCACGTGACGGTCGGCCAGTAGACCGAAAGGAAGCCGCTCTTCTCCGCTCCCTCGCGGATCTCCGTCTGCGTACGCGTGAAATTCCCGCCGACCGTATCGCCGCTGTTTTTCCGGAGCAGTTCCTTCGCGGCGCTCTGATACTGAATGGAGAAGATAATGAGCAGGACGCCGATCCCGGCGATCACGAAAAGGAGGCAGGAGCCGATCGTCTCAAACAGCCGGCTCAATACGCTGATGTTCGAAAGGATGATCACCGGTACGATGCTGGCGATGCAAAGCAGGACCCCCACGATGCGCACGGCGCTGAAGCGCTGCTCATCGGTGCGCACCATTTCCGTAAGGTACTGTGCGGTGGAATAGTCGATGCTGCAGGGTTCCTTCCGGATGTGCGCCCACTTCGCACGCATCCTGCCCGCGATGATGAAGGCCGCGACGCCGGCCATCACCAGCAGAAACAGGATCATGACCCCGACGGCGTCAAAGAACGAAGACCCTCCCATGTAGTTGCCGATGGTGTCCATGAGGATCGGCCCGCAGACGCTCACGATGCAGGCAAATACGCCGACGCTCAGGATGAGCCCGGCCTTGCGGTCATCGTGCAGGTAATCCCTGATCTCGTCCATGCTGAGCATCCGTCCCGCGCGCTGCGTATTCTCGACCCTGGCCGGAAGGAAATGGGAGATCCCGAGCACTTCCGAGATCTCGTCGAGATTGCCGAATTCCGAGATCACGGTCCCGACGGCCGCGTTTTCCGAAAGCCCTTCCGCAATGAGCTCGCTGTATTTATCTTCCATCATCTGGCCGAGCTCGTCTTTCGCCCGCCGGACCTCCGGCGTATTCGGCATGTTGCGGAACATTGTCTCCAGATAGTTTCTGATGGTCTCCATTTTGTTCTCCTTAGAACCTCATTTCCCGTTTGATCCGGCAGATGCTACCGGCTTTCCCCCGGAAGGAAGCGTCTTCCGTCCACGGAAATGAACCGCTCGACGACGTCCTTCGTCAGTTCCCATTCCTCGCATTTCTCGCGGTAATACGCTCTGCCCTGCTCCGTGATCCTGTAGTAGGTCCGCCGCTTTCCGGTCTCCGCCTCCATGGTGAACGAAACGATGAAGCCGTTGCGTTCCATCCGCGTGAAGGCCGAGTACAGCGTGGTCTCCTTGATCACATATTTTTCCTCCGTCATCAGCCGGATCTGCCTTGAGATCTCATAGCCGTAGGACGGCCGGTCGAGGAGCAGGTACAGGATCATCGTATCGTTGTATCCGCGAATGATATCGCTGCTGATCCCTGCCACGTTTCCACTCCTTGTCGGTCCGTTTTCTTTCCCCGCGCCGCCCGGATCCTTCGGCACGGTCTTCATTCGTCTGTCGTTGCAACGGCTGACGATGCAACGCCTGTCAATGCAACGACTATCGTACTATATCTGTCGTAGTAATAGTAACATGGAAAACGGCGGAATACAATAATATTTTTCTTAAAAAAACATAATAAACGGGGAAAGATGCGCATCCATGGCGCACAAACGCAAAAAAGGAGCAGCCCTGCGGCTGCTCTCTGCAGGTGTATCCTGCTTTCCTTCCGGAAAAAAGTCTTTATCCGATCGGCTTAAGCGTTTTCGGATCGAGTTCCGGACAGTTGTTCGAAAGCAATAAGTCGCCGTACGAATCGGCGTTGATGCCGACGATCGTTTCACCCGTAAGCGTAATGATCCCGTTGTCTACCATGGCTTTTATATTATCCGCATTTGTCAGGTCGTCGAACGCAATGATCAGCACAACGTATTCCGCGTCCGAATCCCCTGCCGTTTCGACCCGGGACGACGTGAAGTCAAGATTCGTAAAGTTCTGATAGACAGAATTGAGGTCTGCGCCGCTTATCTGTTCGTAGGAATAGACACTTGTGGAAAAGAAACAGATGTCCATCAGTTTCTTCATTAAGGAACCGGTCTCATAGTATAACTGGAACTCCACATAGTTTTCCGATTTGTCATAGACGAAAACACGCGGAAGTGTGCCTGCACCTTCCTCTTCAAGCAGCTTCGTGAAATAAAGAGCGGCCTCCCCGCTCAGATATGTGGTGTCCACTTCCGGATCCGGTGCCGGCGTCTCCGTCGGCTCGGGGCTCGGCGTCTCTGTCGGCGCAGGTGTTTCCGCAGGCGCATCGGAAGACTTATCCTTCCCGGCGCCGATCGCGGTCTTCGGTTCGGAAGTATCGGTCTCAGGCGCGGCGTTCGGATTCGGCGTTTCCGTCGGCGCGGGCGTTTCCGTCGGGTCGACGACCGTCACCGTCGGCTCTCCGATCTCCGGCGTTTCGGAAGGCGACGTAAGCGAGATCTCCGGAATGGAGATGCTGATCGACGAACTCACCTCTTTTTCGCCGCAGGCGGCAAGGGAAAAGGTCATGGCCGCAAGAACAGCAAATACGATCAGTTTCTTTTTCATATAACACTCCTTCATGTTTAATAGTATGCTATGATGAGACAGGCATCCTGCGGATCCCGCAAAGGGTATCCCTTCTGCCCGTCAATATAATACACTATCCGGCCGGAAGATTCTACTTTGATTTCCGCCGGCTTTCCGTAGAACGCAGCGCCGAAGGAGAAAACATGGGCCAATACGAACACATCGTACATCCGATCCCGCCGCTCTGGGATGAGACGTCAAGGATCCTGATCCTCGGCAGTTTTCCGTCTGTCAAGACGCGGGAAATGAAATTCTTCTACGGGCATCCGCAGAACCGCTTCTGGTTCGTAATGGCGGAGCTGTTTCAGGAGACGTATCCCGTGACCGCGGAGGAAAGGCGCTCCTTCCTTCTGCGGCACCATATCGCCGCCTGGGACGTGATCGGGGAATGCGATATCGTCGGTTCGAGCGACGCCTCGATCCGCAATGTGCGCGCCAACGATCTGCGCCCGATCCTTGAGGGCGCCCCGATCCGGAAGATCTGCGCGAACGGCAAGACCGCCTTCCGCCTCTATCAGAAATACATCTTCCCCGTAACGGGCCGGGAGGCCGTCTGTCTTCCCTCGACCTCGCCCGCCAACGCCGCCGTGCGCCTTCCGCAGCTCACCGAAGCGTGGAGGACGATTCTTTCTTAAACCGAAACGGCAGGCCGTCACGTATGACCGCCTGCCGCTTTATCGCTGTGCCCTGACCTTTACGGTAATTTGCTGTGCCTGGACCGTTACGGTATTTCCGGAACCAGGATACGGATCCACGCTTTCTTGTATTTCATCGGTTTTCTCCGCGCGGCGCAGACTTATCAGTCCATCACGATCTTTCCGTCGTCGACCGCAAGCTCGCCTTCCAGGAAGACCTTCTCGACGTTCACTTCGTCGTCGATGATGATGATATTCGCCTTTTTGCCGGGCTCAAGACTGCCGATCTCGTCGTCGAGCCCGAGCATCCTGGCCGGATTGATCGTCGCCATGGAGATCGCGTGCGCAAGGCCGTACGGGGTATGCGTCATGCAGTTCTTCACGCCGTGATCGAGCGTCATGCGCGATCCGGCAAGATAGCCGATATCGTCGTAGTTCAGGTCCGGGCCGTACCAGATGCCCGCTTCGATATTGTTCAGCGTGTCTTTCTGTTTCGGCATCGAGTCCGTGATCAGGATAATGTGTTCCGGCCCCTTGCATTTGATGATCGATTTTGCGAGATCCGGCACGACGTGGATCGCGTTTTCATCCATGATCAGTTCGGAGTAAAGCTCCGGTTCGATCAGGGAATATTCGTCGCAGCCCGCGCCCGGCGTGCCCTGTGCGCGGCCTTTCGCCTTGCCGGCGTCGCCGTGATGGGTATGGACCTTTACGCCGTATTTGCGGACGCGGCGGCACTGTTCGGACGTCGCGCTCGAATGGCCGTACGCGAAAATGACGTCCGGATTGACCTTCTTCGCGTAGATCATCACGTCTTCGATATGCTCGCGGGACGGGTCGATCGCATAGACCGCGACCCGGTCTCCCAGCCCGTCGATGAGCGGCTTATACTCTTCTTCCTTGATGTCGCCGCTCCAGGCGATCTCGTTCTGGAAACTGCCGTGCAGGTTCATGAACGGGCCTTCCATGTACATGCCGTACTGCATGACGCGGCCCGTGCCGTGATCCTTTTCCGCATCGATCTTATCGGCAGCCTCGAGCATCTGCTGCATGTTGAGGTTGTGGTACAGGGTCGGCAGGATCGTGGTCTCGCCGTGCACGATGAAGTAATTCGAACAGTACTTCGGATCCTCCGCGAATTTCCAGGCTCCGCCGCCGTGGTTATGGATATCGATCAGGCCGGGCGCCGTATATTTTCCGTGAGCGTCGATGATCTCGCAGCCTTCCGGGATCTCCACCTCATCCTCGCGTCCCGCCGCAACGATCCGGTCCTTATCCCAGACGACCGCGGCTTTCCAGATTATGCCAAGCTCCGTTATCAGTTTTGTATTGACGATCGCACGCATATGAGCCTCCTTGCTGCATGGAATGGTTTTCCCATATTATACCATTCTTCTTCGCTCCGTGTCTGTCTATTTGTTGCGGATCGCTGAAAATAGGGACCCCGGGACGGCAGATTTTTCTGTTCAGAGCGGACACGCTGCGGTACAATAGGGTCGGCGCACAGGACGCTGCGCCGGCACGACCGGCGCGCAGAAAGCAGAGGAGTATGAACATGAAGTGTGCAGTCGTATTTATCGCAGACGGCCTCGAAGAATGCGAGGCGCTCGTAACCGTCGACCTGCTCCGGCGCGCCGGCATCCGCGTCATCACCGCGTCCGTAAGCGGGACGCGGGAAGTGACCTCTTCCCATCAGATCACGTTCCGGACAGACGCGCTGGCCGAAGAAGTCGATTATGACTCCGCCGACATCGTGATCCTGCCCGGCGGCATGCCGGGAACGCTCCATCTTGAGGAGTCAGAGTTCGTACGCAGGAAATGTCTTGATTTTGCGGCGGAGAAATACGTCGCCGCGATCTGCGCCGCGCCGCGGGTGCTCGGCAGCCTCGGGATCCTGCGCGGAAGACGCGCGACCTGCTATCCCGGCAACGAAGAACGTCTCACCGGCGCGGAGGCGACCGGCGAAGGCGTCGTGCGGGACGGAAACGTCATCACCGGGCAGGCGCTCGGTTCCGCGATCCCGTTCGCGCTGGAGATCATCCGGACGCTCCTTGACGATGCGGCGGCGGATAAGGTCGCAGGCGCGATCGTCGTCAGATAACGAAACGGCAGACGTGCCGCCGTGGATTTTCCTGTCCCGGCCTGATGAGGTGATCTTTATGAAGACATCGGAAGAAATCGTAAAAATGGCGGAAGAAATGCGGGAGGAGATCATTTCCCTCCGGCGGCATTTCCATACGCATCCCGAAACTTCCTGGAACGAATATGAAACGCAGAAGGCGATCATTTCCTATCTCGAAGGGCTGGGGCTAAACTGCGTGAAAGCGGCGGAGACGGGCGTCATCGCAACGCTTGCGGGACCGCGCTCCGACGGCCGGATCCTCGGCATCCGGGCGGATATCGACGCCCTGCCGATCAAAGAAGAGACCGGCCTTCCGTTCGCCTCGGCAAACGAAGGCGTCTCCCACGCCTGCGGACATGACAACCATATCGCCATGGGGCTTGCGGCGGCAAAGCTTCTTACGGAAATGAAAGACGAGCTGCCGGTCACGGTGCGGTTCATTTTCCAGCCGGCCGAAGAGGCGATCCACCGCTGCGGCGCGAAGGTCATGCGGGACCACCCGCTTGTCCGGGAGTGCAGCCGCATGATCGCAATGCACATCTGGAGCAGGATCCCGGCCGGATACGCCGGCATCTCCGAAGGCCCGGTCATGGCTTCCGCCGATACCTTCGATATTACCGTTACCGGCCGCGGCGGACACGGCGCGCAGCCGCAGGAGACGGTCGATCCGGTGCCTGCCGCCGCCGAGCTCGTCACTTCCCTGCAGCGCATCGTGAGCCGCGAGATAGATCCTCTCGATACCGCCGTGCTATCCGTGACGTCCTTCCACGCCGGCACGACCTATAACGTGATCCCGGATACCGCAAAGCTTTCCGGCACGGTCCGCACCTACAGCGAAAAGGTCTCGGAGGAGATGCCGGTCCGCATGGAACGCATCTGCCGCGGCGTCGGGGAAGCCTCCGGCACGAAGATCCTTCTGGATTACCACCGGGGCAACCCGCCGCTCACGAACGACGCGGCCGCGGCATCGTGCGCAAAGAAAGCGGCCGCTCCCGTTTTCGGGGCGGATAAGATCATTGATATCCGTTTCATGGTCTCGGAGGATTTCGCGGATTATACGCAGCCGAAATGCATGCTCTTCCTCGGCGGCGGGCTTGCGGACGAAGAGAAGCGTTTCCCGCAGCACAGCCCGTACTACGTGATCGATGAAAACGTCCTGCCGCTCGGCGTCTCGTACTTTGTCAATTACGTGTTTACCTACGGCGCGGAATAATAAGCAGAAAGAAATGCCGGCAGGAGCAGCCTTTTCATGCGCCTGCCGGCATTTTTCATGCCATGTATTCCTTTTCCGGATCCGCTCAGACTTTCCCGCCGCGGTTCCGGCCCTTCTTTTTGTACTGCTGCCACATGGCGTCTTTTTTCGGAGCGCCCTGCGCCGCTTTCCGCCGGACGCGGATGATCCCGCCGTCCGACGCGTCGTTCAGGTTCTCCTTGAGTTCCTTCATCCGGTCGCGCAGTTCGGCCGCCATCTCGAAATTGAGTTCCGCCGCAGCCGCGCGCATCTGCTTTTCGACCTTCGCGATGAGGTCGGTCAGTTCCTCCACGGTCATCGATTCCGGATCCTTGCCGAGCTTCTTCTCCGTCTCGGCCACTTCCTTCGATACGGAAATGAGATCCCGGACCGCCTTTTTGATGGTCTGCGGCGTGATGCCGTGCTCTTCGTTATACTTCTTCTGGATCGCGCGGCGCCGGTTCGTCTCGTCGATCGCGCGGCGCATGGAATCCGTCATGGTATCGGCATACATGATGACGTGCCCTTCCGAATTCCGGGACGCGCGCCCGATGGTCTGGATGAGTGACGTTTCGGATCTGAGGAACCCTTCCTTGTCCGCGTCGATGATCGCGACGAGCGTGACCTCCGGAATGTCGAGACCTTCCCGAAGGAGGTTGATCCCGACGAGGACGTCGAACACGTCAAGGCGCATGTCGCGGATGATCTCCGCCCGCTCGAGCGTGTCGATATCGGAATGCAGATAACGCACACGGATATCGAGGTCCTTCAGATAATCCGTCAGCTCCTCGGCCATCCGCTTCGTCAGCGTCGTGACCATGATCTTGCCGTGTTTTTCCGTTTCCTTCCGGATCTCGCCGACCAGGTCGTCGATCTGGCCTTTCACCGGCCGTACGTCGACCTCCGGATCAAGCAGACCCGTCGGCCGGATCACCTGCTCGGTCCGCAGCATTTCGTGCTCCGCCTCATATTTCCCGGGCGTCGCGGACACGAACATCACACGGTCGATCCGCTGTTCGAATTCATGGAACGCAAGCGGCCGGTTGTCCTTTGCCGAGGGCAGGCGGAAACCGTAATCGACCAGCGTCTTCTTCCGGTTCTGGTCGCCGTTGTACATCGCGCCGATCTGCGGCACGGTCATGTGGGATTCGTCGATGATGAGCAGGTATTCGCCCTCGAAATAATCGATCAGCGTATAGGGCGGCTGCCCTTCCTGCCGTCCGGTCAGATGCCGGGAATAGTTCTCGATACCGGAACAGAAGCCGGTCTCGCGCAGCATTTCCACGTCGAAATTCGTGCGCTCCTCGATCCGCTGCGCCTCGATCAGTTTGTCTCTCGATTTGAAGAACTTCACCCGTTCGGCCAGTTCCTCCTCGATCGCCGAACAGGCGGCATTCATGCGGTCCTGCGGCACGACGTAGAAGGAAGCCGGATAGATCGCGGCATGCGTCCGTTCCGCGCGGATCTCCCCGGTGAGCAGGTCGATCTCCGTCACGCGTTCGATCTCGTCGCCGAAGAACTCGACCCGCAGCGCGTACTCCGCCGTATCGGCCGGCACGATCTCGACCGTGTCGCCCCGTACCCGGAACGTGCCGCGGTGGAAATCCATTTCATTCCGCTCATACTGCATGTCGACGAGTTCCCGGATCAGCATGTCCCGGTCCTTTTCCATGCCGGGACGCACGGACGTCATCATGTTCATATAATCGTCCGGCGCGCCGATGCCGTAAATGCAGGAGACCGACGAGACGATGATGACGTCCCGTCTCTCCGCGAGTGAACTTAAGGCCGACAGACGAAGCTTGTCGATCTCGTCGTTGACCGAGGAATCCTTTGCGATATAGGTATCGCTCGAAGGCACGTAGGCTTCGGGCTGATAATAATCATAGTAGGAAACAAAGTATTCGACCGCGTTTTCCGGGAAGAATTCCTTGAATTCGGAGTAAAGCTGGGCGGCGAGCGTCTTGTTGTGGGCAATGATGAGGGTCGGCACCTGGAGGCGCTCGATCACATTGGCCATGGTGAAGGTCTTGCCCGAACCCGTGACGCCCAGCAGGGTCTCCGCCTGGTTGCCGGCCCGGAAGCCCTCGACAAGCGCGTCGATCGCGGCCGGCTGGTCGCCGGTCGGCTTGTATTCGCTGTGGATCTTAAACGGCTTCGTGCCGGACTTCTGAATCTTCAACGCCCTTCTCCTGCCTTACCGTGTGCTGCGCGTCCTGTCCCGGGCCGTACCGGCCGCCGCACTGCATTTCTTTGACGCCGCCGCGCTGCATTGCTCAGATATCGATCCGTTTGATCCGGATCTCCCGGTTCTCGATCGTCACGATCGCCATCGTGGGTCCGCCCCCGCGCGGCCGCGAGACACTTCCCGGATTAAGAAGAAGGGTCCCCTCTTCCATCGCTTCCGCGTACCGGTGGGTATGGCCGCAGATCGCTAGGTCATATTTCCGGAGATTCCGCGGCAGATCGTACGGCTTGTGCGCCATGACGATGCGCTTGCCGCCGAGCGTGAATTCCTGCAGATCCGGGAGATCTTCCGTAAGATCCCAGTCGCAGTTGCCGCGCACCGCGATCACCCTGGCGATCGCCCGGAGGCGCTCCAGGATGGCGGGCCGGTCGAAATCGCCCGCGTGCAGAATGACGTCGCAGCCGCGGAGCTGCTCTTCCACCTCTTCGTAAAGGACGCCGTGTGTATCTGAGAGTACGCCGATCTTCATTTTCCGTCACTGCTCCATGCGGACTGCCTCAGCTGTTTTACCGTTTGGGTTCCGCTGTTTTTCCTCAGCGTTTCCGCTTCATGGACTGATAAAGGTCATACAGGAACGACCCGCTCTTCTCCCGCTGCGCGCTCTCCGGCACGTCGATCTCGATGACCTGATGGCCGCAGGCGTTGACGATCTTCGTTCCCGAACGGTGCACCAGTTCCTTCTGGTAGCCGGTGCCGTAACTTTTATGAACGTGTCCGTGCACAAGGTACGCGGGCTTCCAGACCTCCAAAAGCGAGTTGAAGCATTCGAAGCCGCGGTGCGGAAGGTCGGTAAGGTCTCCGTAGCCGGCGGCCGGCGCGTGCGTGACCATGATATCGAAGCCGCCTTCCTTCAGGATCTGCCGGTTCAGCTTTTTGACGCGCTTCTGCATTTCGCTCTCGGAATACATGTTTTCACCGGGGCCGTAGCGCATCGAGCCGCCGAGCCCGAGGATCCGGAGGCCCTTTCTTTCCACGATTCTCCCGTCGATGCAGGTGCAGCCTTCCGGCGGGTGTTCGATCAGGCGGTCGTCATGGTTGCCGCGCACGTAAAGGAGCGGCTTGTTGACGACTGTCAGCAGAAACTCCATATATTTCGGTTTCAGATCGCCGCAGGACAGGATAAGGTCCACTCCGGCGGTCCGCTTCGGGTTATAGTAATCCCAAAGTGCCGCTTCCTCCATATCCGCGATCACGAGAATTTTCATATCCCGGTCCTTCTGTCCTGCCGTCCGCCGCCGCATCCTGCCGCGCCGCCGTCTCCTGCCGTGCTGTCCGCTGTTTATGCGCTTACTCCAGTCCGCTCACCCGGACGAGAGCCCTCGCGTCCTCGTTCAGTTCCTCTTCCGTCGGGATCTCCCCGATGATGTTGTCGTTGAGCCAGTTCATGGAAATGATATCCGCGCTCGTGATCCGTCTCTCCGCCCCTGTCTGTATGACGCCGGTCTGACTGTGCAGCTCGCCCGCGAACGGATGGAGCGAATCGGAAACGATCCCCGCGCGCAGCATCTCGACCAGTTTTTTCGAATAATAGGAAATGTGATCCGAGAGGAGCACGTCGATCACGCCGGCGGACATGCCGTACCAGTAGTTGATCGCCTGCTCATTGCCCGCGGTCGGCGCCGCGTCCCAGCCGCCGTGCAGGATGCTCCGGAGAATGATCTCGTAATACTTGCCCCAGTCCCAGAGCGGTACGGCAAGATTCCGGATCTGTCCGTCCGCTTCCCGGGTGTAGATCCCGAACTCGCGCGAAGATTCCGCGACAGGCCGGATAAGATCCGGTCCGGAAATGACCGTAAGGCCGCGCTCTTTCATTTCCCTGCGCCAGTCTGTGCCGCGCTTCGACGCCCAGACCAGTTCGATCTTCGCGTTCGGGTCGACCAGCGCGGCGCCGATCGCAAACGCGTTGATCTCGGAGACCGCGCCGAAGATCGGCCGGTCGGCCCGGTACCCGATCCGGTGATCCGCGGAAACGGACGCCGCCAGCGCGCCCATCAGGAACTTCGCCTCGTACATCCTTCCGTAATACGTACGGACCGCCTGGTGCGGCAGATTGACGGAACAGTTGAGGAAATGGATCTTCGGATAATGGAACGCCGCGCGGGACGTCTCATCCATCTGCTCCGGAGAGGTCGTGAAAATGACGTCCGCGCCGCCGGCCGCAGCCTTGTCGATCGCGTCGCGGATCGCGCCGTCTTCCTCGCAGTTCTCAAACTTCTGCGTTTCGATCATGCTGCCGAAGCGTTCGGAAAGAGAGAGCCTGCCAAGCTCATGGCCGTAGGCCCAGCGTGAAACGTCGGTATCTTTCTCATAGAGGAAGGCGACCCTGAGCGGCCGTTTGTCCGAATACGGCATCCGTTTCCGGAGAAGGCTCAGCAGGCCGGGCGCATTTTCATCATCGGACGGTTCATGGACCAGCGCGATGTTATCGTCATTCGCCGAAGTCTGGATCTCGTTCCAAAGCTTCTCGATCCGCTTTTCCACGAGCGAAGCCGGCGTGTCGAGCAGCCAGTCGCTCTCATAGACCGAAAGATATACGAGCAGGGCGTCCGCGACCGTCGCGTCGCCGCGGTCCCGGAATTTGCTGCGGAAGACGAAGGAGAAGAAGAGGTACATGCTCTTCAGCGTATCGACGATCTTCTGCGGCCAGACGTTGTCCAGATCCTGTCCCATGATCTCCGCAAGTTTCTCATAGCTCTCCTCTTTGGAGAAGACGATCTCATAGAGGGGAGCCACACGGTAAAACTCCAGGAACGCGTAATACCTGCGGATCTCCGGGTCATCCGACTTCTTCGGCAGGATCCGCGTGATCTCCGCCGCGATCTTCTGCGACCCGAGATACTTCATGACGGAAACGCGCTTATTGCCTTCCTGCACGTAAAACCGGTTCATATACTCATAAACGCGGATCGGGTCCCGGAAGCCTTCGTCTACCTGGATCCGGATCAGCGACTGCCACTTGCGCGAAAATTCACTGCTTAAGGCAAGCAGCGGCATGAAGCCGGCCGAAAATGCTTTCTGCCGCCCCTCCGTTTTGGTTCCGACCACCATGGAAAGCGGGATCTCGCGATATCCCACGGTCTCCTCGCCGGCACTGTCCTCCTTGCCGATCATATCATCCAGCGCGGTAAGGTACGGGTAGTGTCCCTGCGCCCTCGCCAGACGTACTTCCCTCTCTCCCCGTTTTCGGGCTGCCTCGTATTCTTCTATAGCGTCTATCATTTATATTCTCCTGTACTATGTATCTATCTATCGTTACGTAAATCTCATGTGACGGTCACCGCAGCAGGTCTCCGACCGTATCCGCGATATAGGCCGGCCGAACGTCGCTTTCCGCAAGATCCGCGACCGCGGATTCCCCGGACAGGACCAGCACGCTGTCCATCCCGTTCTTCGCGCCGAGCGCGATATCCGTATAGAGCCGGTCTCCGACGACCACCATGTCATCGCGGGACAGCCCGGTCACGACCTCCAGGGAAACGACGACGTCTTTGTACGGCTTCCCGAAATACCGCGGCACTTTTCTCGTCGACGCCGTAATAAAGGCGCAGATCGCGCCGGAATCGGGAATGAACCCGCCTTCGACCGGGCAGTTGAAGTCCGGATGCGTACTGAAAAACTCCGCGCCGTTCCGAAGCAGCCGGCAGGCGATATCCAGTTTTTCATAGGTGACGGTGGTATCGAAGCTCGCCACGACGATCGGGCAGCGGCGGACTTCCTCCGCGAAGGGAAGGAGCTTTTCCGTCTCGGTGGTGAACGGCGGTTTATCGTCGTTGTAGAGCGGGACGCCGGCTTTCCGGAACTCCCGCATTAGGTCCTCCGTCCCGACGAGGTACACCTTCTGTCCGGGTCTTTCGTGCGTCAGGAACCCGAGGATCGTCTCCGCAGACGTCATGATGTTCTCCGGTCCGGCCGGGATCCCCATATCCGTAAGACGCTTCACGTAGGTCTCTTTGGACCGGGAGGCATTGTTCGTATAGAAAATGTAAGACGCGCCGCGCTCTTTTATGCGCGCAAGAAACGGCACCGTTTCCGGAAACAGACGGTTCCCGAGATAGACGGTCCCGTCCATGTCCAGGATCCAGAGTTTCTTTTTCGCGAGGCGTTCGTTTTCTTCCGGGGTGATCTTATGGAATACCGCTGTACCGGCCATACCCTCTCCTCCACTTTTTTCGACAGGCACATTATACACAGGTTCCCCGGATTTGTCGATTCATTGCGGAATAAAACGATATCCGCACCGGAACGCCGTCAAAGAAGCGCCGTATAGGATGCGAACGCGGACGGAATGGAGTATTTTTCCCTGATCTCGGAAACGGAAAGGAGCAGCATGTCCTCCCGGAGCGGGCTTTTGAATTCGTCCGCGCGGACTTCGAAGGCGCTCATATGCCATTCTTTGTGCGTGAAGATATGCTTTGCCGGCGGAAGAGGCCGGATCCGCAGCGCCTCAAAACCGAGGGCGGCGACGTAGCGCAGCGCTTCCTCTTCCGTAAGCTTCCCGTCCGCATTGGGGAATTCATAAAGGCCGGCCAGAAGTCCCTTCGGCGGCCGCTTATGCAGGATAGCGGCATCGCCGTAGCGGATGAGGAACACGGTCCTCTCTTCGATCTTCCGGGCCTTCTTTGCCGGAAGATGCGGATACGCCGTTTCACGTCCCGCAGCATGCGCAAGACAGATCTCCGCCAGCGGACATGTATCGCAGCGCGGCGCCGCATTCGGGAGGCAGACCGTCGCGCCGAGATCCATAAAGGCCTGGTTGAGCAGGCCGGCGGATGGTTCATTTTCCAGGATCCGGAGATAATATTCCTCCGCCGCTTTGCCGGCAGCGGGTTCTTTGATATCCCCTTCATAGGCGGTAAGACGCGAGAAAACGCGTAAAAGGTTTCCGTCGAGGGCGACCGCGCGTTTTCCGAAGGCAATCGAGGCGATCGCGGCCGCCGTATACCTGCCGATCCCCGGGAGACGGCGCAGTTCCTCTTCCGCGGAAGGGATCGACCCGCCGTACTCTTCCATGACCATGACCGCCGCGCGGTGCAGATTCCGGACGCGGCTGTAATAGCCGAGTCCTTCCCAGAGCTTCAGGTATACGTCCTCCGGTGCTGCCGCAAGCGCGGAAATATCCGGCAGAGCGGTAAGAAAACGGGCGTAATAGCCGCGCACCGCTTCCACCCTGGTCTGCTGCAGCATGATCTCCGAGATCCAGACATGGTAAGGCGTCGGATCCTCCCGCCACGGAAGGATCCGACGATTCTGTTCATACCACTCTTTCAGTTTCCGATACGTTTCCGTCATCAGCAGCTCTCAGTCAGCGCCCGTGCCGTCCTCCGTTTCCGGAAAGAAGACGCCCTTCGCGTCCTTATTCATCATACCCGGTGTGGAAACGCCAGGTGATCATGATGTTGCGGACCTCTTCATTTTCCGAAAGGACGATCTCCGCCGGATCGGAGATGACCGGAAGTTCCGGCTCCTCTTCGGACAGTTCAAGCTCGATCCAGTTGTACATGGCATCCTGCGCGGCGCGCAGGGCATCGAACTCGGTCTCCCCGTCCGCTTCGCAGCCGGTAAGGTCCGGAAAGGTGACGTGATAGCCGTGTTCTGTTTTTGACAGAATCGCCGGATAGACAAATTTCATCGTGTGTGCCCTCTTTTTCTATCTTGCCGGTGCGGAAGCTGTGCAGCCCCGGCCGGCTGTACGGTCACGGCGTGATTTTCTCGATCTCCGCGATCCAGAGCGCGGACGCCGCATCCGACGGGAAGCGGAGATCCCCGCGCGGGGAGACGCCGACGCTGCCGACCTTCGGGCCGTCCGCAAGGCAGCTGCGCTTGTACTGCTGCGCGAAGAACCGCCACGTGAACGTGCGGAGCCATTTGAGGATGACCGCGGGTTCATAATCTCCTTCGAAGGCGCGCTTCGCGATCCGGTAGATCTTGTCCGGCGCAAAGCCGCAGCGCAGCATGTAATACAGGAAGAAATCATGCAGCTCGTAGGGACCGACGAGGTCTTCCGTCTTTTGCGCGATCTTTCCTTCGGCGTCCGGCGGCAGAAGTTCCGGCGAGACCGGCGTATCGAGCACGTCATAGAGCGCCGCGGAAAGCGCCGCATCTCCGCAGGTGTCCGCGAAGTACCGGACAAGGTGCCGGATCAGGGTCTTCGGAACGCCGGCGTTGACGCCGTACATCGACATATGGTCGCCGTTGTAGGTCGCCCAGCCGAGCGCGAGCTCCGAAAGGTCGCCCGTACCGACGACGAGGCCGTTCGTTTCATTGGCAAGGTCCATGAGGATCTGGGTGCGTTCCCGGGCCTGCGCGTTTTCATAGGTGACGTTGTGGTCGTTCTCATCGTGGCCGATGTCGGCGAAATGCTGCCGCACCGCGTCCCGGATCGGGATCTCGCGAAGCTCCGCCCCCGTACGTTCCGCCAGCACGCAGGCGTTGCGGTACGTCCGGTCGGTGGTCCCGAAGCAAGGCATCGTGACGCAGAGAATGCCGCTCCGCGGCAGGCCGAGCATATCGAAGGCCTTGACCGTAACAAGGAGCGCCAGCGTGGAGTCAAGACCGCCGGAAAGCCCGATGATCGCGCATTTTCCGCGAATATGCTCCATGCGCTTCCGAAGGCCCATCGCCTGGATCGTCAGGATCTCCTCGCAGCGGCCCGCTCTGTCATTTTCCTTCTGCGGGACAAACGGGAACTTCGAGAACGTACGCGTAAGAGCCGTATCCGTCTCCTCGAGATAGAACGGCACCTCGCTGTAGTCATCCGCGTCCTCCTCTTCCCAGGTGGAGTTGCGGCGGCGCTCGGCGGCGATCCGTTCCACGTCGATTTCCGTATAGATGACCGAATTCTTAAAGCGCTCCGCTTCCGCAAGCATTACGCCGTTTTCTGCGATCATGCTCTGCCCGTCGAATACCAGGTCTGTCGTGGATTCGCCGCAGCCTGCCGCCGCGAGAATGTAAGCGCACAGCGTTTTGCCGGACTGGGTCCTCACAACGTCGCGCCGGTACGCCGCTTTCCCGGCGAGCGCGGCCATCGCGGCGGGATTGGCGATCACCGTCGCGCCTGCCGCCGTATGCCAAAGCGAAGGCGGCATCGGGCCGAACACATCTTCTCCGATCTCCACGGAAAGCTTGAGATCCGGGAGCGTATCGCAGGTAAAGAGAAGATCTGTGCCGAACGGGATCTCTTCCTCGTCATCTTCAATGACGCCGGTCATGTCAAGGCCGGAAACGAAATATCTTCCTTCCCCGTGCTCGCCGTGATCCGGCACGGAAGTCTTCGGAACGATACCGAGGATCGCGCCGCCGGACACTACCGCGGCCGCGTCATAGAGCTTTCCGCCGAGGGCATACGGCAGACCGACGACGATCAGCGCGTCGAGGTCTTCCGTTTCCTCCGCCACACGGAGGAGCGCTTCTTCCGCCCGGTCGATAAGGAGCGGCTGCAGGAAGAGATCCCGGC
>JAFOIS010000071.1 GCA_017420605.1 Lachnospiraceae bacterium
AGGCGCAGCGGACGAAGATCATCGTTCCGGACGCGGCGCACGGCACCAATCCGGCCAGCGCGGCGATGGCGGGCTTTACGATCGTGAATATTCCGTCAAATGATAAAGGCTGCGTGGATCTGGAAGCGCTGCGCGCGGCCGTCGGAGAGGACACGGCGGGCCTTATGCTCACCAACCCGAATACGGTCGGTCTCTTTGACCCGAATATCCGGGAGATCACGGAGATCATCCACAGGGCGGGCGGCCTTTGCTACTATGACGGCGCGAATCTCAATGCGGTCATGGGCGAAGCGCGGCCGGGCGATATGGGCTTCGACGTCATGCACCTCAACCTGCACAAGACGTTTTCGACGCCGCACGGCGGCGGCGGTCCGGGTTCCGGCCCGGTCGGCTGCAAGGCGCACCTTGCCCCGTATCTTCCGGGCGTTCGGCCCATAATAGGAGATGACGGGAAATATCATTTTGAAAAGGCGGCGGCTTCGCTCGGCGAGATGCGCGCTTTCTTCGGAAATTTCCTTGTCGTCGTGAAGGCGCTCACCTATACGCTCATGCTTGGCGGAGAAGGGCTCCGGGAAGCGTCGCGCAGCGCGGTGCTCAACGCGAACTACATCCGGGCGGGCATCGCTGACATCTTCCCGGCGGCCTTTGCGGATCACCCGATGCATGAGTTTGTCATCAGCCTGGATAAGCTGAAGGAAGAGACCGGCGTTTCCGCGCTCGATTTCGCCAAGGCGCTGCAGGAATATGAAATGCATCCGCCGACCATGTATTTCCCGCTCATCGTCCACGAAGCGCTCATGATCGAGCCGACGGAGACGGAGACGAGAGAGACGCTGGACCGCGCGGTCGAAGTGTACCGGATGCTCTATGAGAAGGCGCACACAGATCCGGAATGGTTCCACTCGGCGCCGCACGGACGCGCGATCGGCCGGCCGGACGAGGTGCTGGCCGCGAGAAAGCCGCACGTGAAGTTCGGCTGAACATACTGCGGCCGATCGATTACATTCATCAGGGTATGATCATGAAACGCCCCCGGCATGGTGCCGGGGGTATTTTATACTTTGACGGATCCGGTCAGAACGGATGCCCGGGAGGATCCGCCGCCTTCCGGCAGCGTGACCACCGGTCAGAACGAAAAGTCCAGGATATCGAGTTTCCCTTTTCCCTCATAGCAGAGGAAGAGCGGATGCGTCCCGCCGCAGGGGGCAAGGATCATGACCCACAGACGCGGCCCGATGTGCAGCTTGGAGCGTTCCGCGGGATCGTTCGTCATCGTACGGAACAGCAGGTTCTGGTTATAGAACGAGGCGCCGATATTTCAGGCCGCCGCGTCAAATATGGACCCCGACCGGAAGGCCGGTGCCGTCGAAGACGGGAATGAAGCTGTCCTTCGCGGTATGCAGGTCCTGGATATAGGCGTTTTCGATGCCGAGGGCGATCGCGGCGGAAACGACGCGGTCATATTCCCGGCGGGTGAGAGGGCGGAGAAGCTCCGGGTACTTTCGGAATACGGCAGCCTCCCGGAGATCGGGCACAGGCAGGATCCCGGGCTGCGGCGCACCGAAGGCCGCCGGCGCCGCGGCGGGCGGCGTGTACTGGGCCATGATGCTGAGCATGATCCGGTCCCCGTACGTTTTGTGGAGATAAGAGAGGGCGTCGATCGAAGCGCGGACGTGTCCCGGCAGAACGAGATGACGGACGATCACGCCGCGCATAAGCCTGCCGCCTGGCAGCGGTCCTTCCGCTGCCGTACCATCCGTGCCGCCCGTGAACACACAAGGCCCCGTCTGGCGTACCATTTCGGCAAGCGCGGCCTTTGCGTATTCCGGATAATCCGGTGCGGCGGAGAGATCTTTCGCAAGCGTTTTATCCAGATATTTGAAGTCGGCAAGATAGATATCGACGATTCCCTCAAGATAACGCAGGACCTCCGGGTCCGCATAGCCGCTGCAGTTCCAGACGACGGGCAGGGCAAGGCCGCGCTCTTTGGCCAGCTTTACCGCGGCTGCGGCGTGCGGCAGGAAATGATCGGGCGTTACGAGGTCGATATTGGCCGCGCCCTGCTTTTGCAGGGAAAGAAAGCAGTCCGCAAGGCCTTCCGCCGACAGGGGAAGGCCGAATTCTCCGCGCGAGAGCACACCGTTCTGGCAGTAGGCGCAGCGGAGAGAGCAGCCGGTGAAGAATACGGCGCCGGAACCTGCGCCCGGGCCGGATTGGCCGGACGGAGAGCGTTCCGCAGAAGATACGGCATCCGTGCCGCCGGTAAGGCAGGGTTCTTCCCAGAAGTGAAGGGCGGCGCGGGCGGCGCGAAGGTGCGCCGTCTCGCCGCAGAAGCCCTTATCCCCGGCAAGGCGGTCCGCACCGCAGCGGCGCGGGCACAGTCTGCAGTTTTTGTAGAGTTCAAAAAGGTCGTCTGTCATATCTTTCAATATAGCACATCCCATGGTACACTTAAATCCACAAGAAAGATGACGGATCGCATCCGCGGGCGGACGCTTGTCCGCCGTACCGTTTACCAGGGCAGAAATGCCCGCTGCGCATAAGATTCCCGGAGGGTCTGTTATGGAACCGAATGCTGCTGCGGCCAGAGAGGGCAATACGGCGCCTGCCGTGTCCTACAGGGACAGAGTACTTGATAACTGCGGAATCATCATCAAAGGCAAGCGTGACGTCATTCTCAACGTCCTGATCACGTTCCTGTGCGGCGGGCACGTGCTCCTCGAGGACGTTCCGGGTACAGGCAAGACGATGCTGCTCCGCGCGTTCGCGAAGACGATCGGCGGCGGGTTCCGCAGGATCCAGTTCACGCCGGACCTTCTGCCGTCCGATCTGACGGGCATCCATTTTTACAATCAGAAGACCGGGGACTTCGAATTCCGTCCCGGTCCGCTCTTCTCCAATATGATCCTCGCGGATGAGATCAACCGCGCGACGCCGCGGACGCAGTCGGCGCTTCTCGAGGCGATGGCGGAAGGGCAGGTCACGGTCGACGGAAAGAGCTTTCCGATGGCGTCGCCGTTCATGATCATGGCAACGCAGAACCCCATCGAATCCTACGGCACCTTCCCGCTCCCGGAGGCGCAGAAGGACCGGTTCTTCATGCGCCTTTCCCTCGGCTACATGCGGCGGGAGGAGGAGATGCGCGTTATGTACGGGGAAGATACGTCCTCCCTTCTTGCGTCGCTTGAGGCCGTCGTGACCCCGGAGGAAACGGAGGAAGTCCGGAAAGCCGCCTCGCAGGTCAAGGTCTCCGAAGAGGTCGGCACATACCTTATGCAGATCATCGAAGAGACCCGGAAGGACAGCCGGATCCGGATCGGCGCCTCGACGCGCGGCACGCTCGCACTCTTTACGGCAGCAAAGACGAAGGCATGTCTTGACGGACGAAACTATGTGATCCCCGAAGACATCAAGGAACTGGCGCCGTTCGTTCTTGCGCACCGCCTTACCTGCGCGGGAACGCTCCGTTCTGGGGAGGATACCGCGCTCCTTCGGGATATCCTTACGGCTGTACCCGTACCGACGGAAGAAATCGGGACATGATCCGTTTTTTCATTCTCCTCGTCCTTCTCGCCATCGTCCTGGAGATCTTTTCGATCCGGGACGCGCTGCGGCACGTGGAGTTCTCCTACGGGCCGAAAGCGGCCAAAACGGAACCGGATGAACCGTTTCCGGTGGAGATCCGCGTCTCCAACACCGGTATCCTGCCGGTGACCTATCTCCGCGCCCTGGTCCTGTTTTCCGACGTGATGCGTTTCCCGGGCAATGCCGAAAAGGATCTCTGGGATCCCACTTATCTTACGCATGAGGAGCGGTATTTCCTCTGGGGCAGGCAGCGCAGGATCCGTACGATCGACGTCGTCTGCCCGGTGCGCGGCGTCTTTCATTTCCCCGGCGCAAGACTCGAGCGGGGCGATTTCCTGGGACTTCGGGAAATGAATGAAAACGCCGACTGCGACGGAACGATCGTCGTTTATCCGCCCCGCTTTACCGAGGAATGGCTCTCCGAGGCAATGGGGCATTTCATCGGCGATATGGCGGCAAAGCAGTACCTTCTCCGGGATCCGGTGCTTACGATCGGGACGCGGGAGTATACCGGCCGGGAGCCGATGCATACGATCCACTGGCTGAAGAGCGCGCAGCGCGGGGAGCTTATGGTGCGCGAGTTCGACCATACGCGGGATCTTTCCTGCGCCGTGATCCTTGCCGTGACGACGATCCGGCCGCAGGAGTATTACCTTATCGACCGCTGCGCCTCGATCGTCCGGTCGGTCGCGGAAACGCTCGCCGCGGAGCATATCGCGATCCGCGTCTATACCAACGCATACCTGCACGGATTCCGGGATGCCGCCGGAGGCGACGCGGCGGGCGGCTTCGGGAATCTTGAAGGGATCCTCGAGTTTCTTTCCCGTGTCGATACCGCCTCGGCCGAAAGCGTCCCGGACATTGCCCGGGAGGCGGCGCTGCGCGGCGGCGAAGGAACGGCGTATCTTGTGGTCGCGCCGCACCGCGTCCGTCAGATCGACGAGGCGGTCCGGATCCTGAACGAAACGTCCGGGCAGCCCTGCGGACTGATCACGGCGGATCAGTATGACGACGGCCGGGAGGCGGAAAAGGAGGCGGGCACTTGAGAAGGATCTATAAGCGGATCTTCGATATCACCTACTTCCTTTCGCTGACGGGCTTTTATATCGGTCTCGTCCGGAAGGTCCCGCCGTATGCGCCGGGTGCGGCGCTGCTCTTTGTTTCGGTCATTCTGGACGAAGCTCTGGCGTTTTTGTCCGGCAGGATAAGGGCTGCGGGAAAAGAGGCGAAAGATGCGTCCGGAAAAGCGGCGGGCGGCACGGTCCTTTCCCTGATCGCGGCATTGCCGGCGGTGGCCGTCCTCTTTCTGATCCTCCGTCCTTCCCTGCTGTCCGACAGGGCGCAGTACTGGCAGCTCGTTCCGATCGCGCTGTACACGGTCTATGTGATCGTCCGCAGGCGTTCCGACGTCACGTATGAGATCTTTCTTTCGCAGTTCCGCTTCGCGCTGCGGACGTTTCTCATTTTTATTCCCGGATTTATCGTTTCGCGGTATGTTCCGCAGGCGCTGGCAGGCATCATGCCGTATCTTGTCACGTTCCTCGGCATGGCGGTCTGTCTTCTCCGGTTCCTCCGGGAAGATCATTCCGGTACGAAAATGCGTACCGCCGTCCGGCAGGGCATCGTCCTTGCGGCTTTCATCCTGCTCTGTTTCCTCATGACGGAAGGCAACGCGCTGTACTACATGGGCGTCGTCCTCCGTTTCGTCTATAACAATCTTCTCCGGTACCTCATCATTGCCGCCGCATACGTGATCCTCTATGTGGTATACTATGGGAGCCTGGGTTTCTATTATCTTGCAAAATGGCTGGGCCTTCTTTCCCTGGAAATGCCGGAGCGGCCGTACGAGAGCGGCCCGCCGCTCCCGTCGGAGATCATGGACTACGGGACGCCGCAGGAAGCCGCCGTCAATCCGGTGGCGCGGGCCCTTATGATCGCGGCATGCGTGCTGCTCCTCGGGCTTGTCATTTACCTGATCCTCCGTCATCTTCTGGGAGAGAAGGCAAGAGACGCGGTACAGGAAACGGCGGAAGCCGAGGTGAGCGAACGGGTGGAAGGCGGAAAGAAGCTTTCGATGCCGCGCCTTTTCCGGCCGGCCGACCCGAAGATGGCCGTTCGTTTCTATTTTGCGAAGCTGATGCGGGAGTGTAAAAAGCGGGGGATCCCGCCGGCGGAGTCGGATACGAGCCGGGAGATCGCAGACCGTGCGTCAGAAAGCTTCGGCGGCGGAGATACGGAAAAACTGCAGGCGCTTTATATCGCGGCGCGGTATTCCCCGGATGACGGGGATCCGGAGGCGGTGAAGGAGAGCGCGCAGCTCTGGAAGAATATAAAGACAGCGGGAAGATAAGCGGCAGGGCAGACAGATAGCAGAAGGCAAGACAGGAGGAAGGGCATAATGAGAGAGATCCATATCGGAAAGACCGGGATCACGACAGCGCAGAACGGGTTCGGCGCGCTGCCGATCCAGCGGATCAGCAGGGAAGAGGCGGTGCGGCTCGTCCGGATGGCCTATGAGGGCGGGATGACGTATTTTGATACGGCGCGCGCCTACAGCGACAGCGAAGAGAAGCTGGGGTATGCTTTCGGGGGAATGCGGGACAAGGTGATTCTTGCCACGAAAAGCCAGGCAAAGACGCCGGACGCGCTCCGGGCGGATCTTGAGACGTCCCTCCGTATGCTGAAGACGGACTGCATCGACATTTACCAGTTCCATAACGCGGCACAGGTCTACCGGCCCGGCGACGGCACCGGCATGTACGAGTGCATGGAAGAATTTAAGAAAGAGGGAAAGATCCGGCATATTTCTCTGACGGCACATAAGATCGGTATTGCGATGGAAGCGGCAAAGAGCGGGCTTTACGCGACGATCCAGTTCCCGTTCAGCTATCTGTCCGGCGAAAAAGAGCAGGAGCTCGTCCGTACCTGCCGGCAGAACGGGGTCGGCTTCATCGCCATGAAGGGACTCGCCGGCGGGCTGATCCGCCGTGCCGACGCCGCGATGGCATTTATGAACGAGCACGATAACGTCGTGCCGATCTGGGGCGTGCAGAAGGAAAGCGAACTTCGCGACTGGCTTTCCTTTATGAGCAGGCCGGCGGAGATGACGCCGGAGATCGAAGCTTTTATCGAAAAAGAACGGACGGAACTGATGGGGTCGTTCTGCCGCGGCTGCGGCTACTGCGCCCCCTGCACCGTCGGGATCCAGATCAACGCCTGCGCGCGGATGTCGCTCATGGTACGCCGCGCGCCGTCCGCGGACTGGCTCACGCCCGAATGGCAGGCGGAGATGGAAAAGATCGACGAGTGCATCGAGTGCGGCCTGTGCAGGGACCGCTGCCCGTACGGCCTCGACATTCCGAACCTCCTCCGCGAGAATCTTGCGGATTACCGGGCGATCATCGCCGGAAAAATTAAGGTGTGAGCCGGAACTGGCGGATAACTTCAGCCGTTTGGGCCTGTTTGGTCCGCCAAAAAGGCGTTTCCAAGCCGGAACTGGCGGATAACTTCGTCCGTTTTGGCCTGTCCGGTCCGCCAAAAAGGCGTTTCCAAGCCGGAACTGGCGGATAACTTTGGCCATTTGGGCCTGTCCGGTCCGCCGGACGGACTTTCTGCAGTTGCATTTACCGCACGGAGACTCTATGATACTCGCATAGCGATACTGCGGAGGGCAGTAAGAGCACAGGGCAATCACTATACAGCATGTAAGCGGTACTGCGTGATAACAGGGTCACGCAGCCGCTTCAAAAGGATATTTCAAGAAAAGGAGAATCACTATGGAAAAGTATGTATGCAGCGTTTGCGGTTATGTGTATGATCCCGAGATCGGCGATCCGGATAACGGCATCGAGCCCGGCACCGCGTTCGAAGATCTTCCGGAAGACTGGGTCTGCCCGCTCTGCGGCGTAGGCAAAGAGGATTTCGAGCAGGAATAAGCGGAATGCGGCACGGCGTTCGCCGCAGCAGGGAAAGAGTGGGTCTATGATCAGAGAATTAGCGGAAAAGAACCGGAGCTACCGGGGATATGACGAGACGGTCCGCCTGACGAAAGAGGAACTTCTCGATTTCGTGGACTGCGCGCGGGTGTGCGCCTCGAGCGTCAATCTTCAGCCGTTGAAATATTTCCTCGCGTGGGAAAAGGAAACGGTGGATAAGATCCAGGCGGAGACGCACTGGGCAAAGGCCCTTCCGGAGCTTTCGCTTCCGCACCCGGGGAAATGCCCGACGGCGTTCATCGTGATCTGCGACGACAAGAGGATCGCGCCGAATCCCGACCGCTTCCGGGCGGACGAGGGGATCGTGGCCCAGACGATGCTGCTCCGCGCGGTGGAAATGGGCTACGGCGGCTGCATGATCGGGAATTTCCGTCCCGAGAGGCTTTCCGCGGTGCTGGATCTTCCGGAGTATATTTTCCCGATGCTCATCGTCGCGTTCGGGAAGCCGGACGAGACGGTAGTTCTCACGGAAGCGCAGCCGGGCGACGACGTCCATTATTACCGGGACGAAGACGACGTTCACTATGTGCCGAAGCGGACAGTCGGGGAACTTGTGCTGAACGGCTGAGAAGACAGAAAAAGAGATCCGGGGCATCCAGCGAAAATGCGGGATGCTCCGGATTTTTGTTTCAGTAATACAGCTGCGCCGCGTGGTTCGGGATGGCTTTATCTGAAGAACGCCAGAGCGGTGCGGATCACTGTCTCCTGGAGTTCCGGTGTCAGACCATAGTAGAGCGGAAGCCGGACCAGGCGTTCGCTCTCTTTTGTCGTATAGACGTCTTCCCCGTGGAAACGGCCGTATTTAAGACCCGCGGGAGAGGAGTGCAGCGGAATGTAATGGAAGACGGTAAGCACACCGTTTTCTTTCATGTGGCGGATAAAGGCGGTCCTGTCCTCAAGATCGCGGAGCTTGAGATAGAACATATGCGCGTTGTGGACGCAGCCGTCCGGGATCACCTGGAGTTCGATGCGGCCTTCTTCTGCGAGAGGGGCAAAGGCTTCCCGGTAAGTGTTCCAGATCCGCATCCGGTCGGCTGCGATCTCGTCGTAGCGCTCAAACTGCGCCCAGAGATACGCCGCGTTGAGGTCGCTCGGCAGGAACGACGAGCCGCGGTCGCGCCAGGTGTATTTGTCGACCTGGCCGCGGAAGAAGCGGCTGCGGTCGGTACCCTTTTCGCGGAAGATCTCCGCCCGGTCGCGCTGGGAAAGGTCCGGCAGAAGGATCGCGCCGCCTTCGCCCATCGAGAAGTTCTTGGTCTCATGAAAGGAGAGGCAGCCGAAATCGCCGATCGTGCCCAGCATTTTTCCCTTATAGGAAGAGCCGATGGCCTGCGCCGCGTCTTCGATCACGAAGAGATGGTGCCGCCGTGCGATCTCCATGATCTTATCCATTTCACAGGAGACCCCGGCATAGTGCACGACCGCGATCGCGCGGGTCTTTTCCGTGATGGCCTCTTCGATCTTATTCTCGTCGATATTCATCGTATCCGGCCGGATGTCCGTGAAGACGAGGTCCGCGCCGCGCAGCGCGAACGCGTCGGCGGTCGAGCAGAAAGTGTAGGACGGCAGGATGACTTCGTCGCCGGGACCGATGTCGCAAA
>JAFOIS010000072.1 GCA_017420605.1 Lachnospiraceae bacterium
TACTCCGGATTCTCACAGGCGTTTTCGCCGATCTGGCGGACGATCTCCTCTTTGAGACAGCGCAGGAATTCTTCCGCCGCCTCTTCCGCGACCGCGACCTGGTTGATATTGATGCACACCTGGCCGCTGTTGCAGATCTTGAAGAACGCGATCTTGCGCGCCGCGTCCCGAAGGTCCGCGTCTTTCCGGACGATACACCAGTTCCCCGTCTCGCCGCCGAGCTCGAGCGCCACCGGCGTAAGGTTCTTCGCTGCCATTTCCATGACGTGCCGGCCCACCGCCGGCGAGCCGGTATAGAAGATCTTGTCGAAGCGCTCCGCAAGACAGAGGTCCGCTATGTCATGGCCGCCGCCGACGACGGTGACGTACTCTTCCGGGAACGTCTCCGCAATAAGCTCCGCCAGGACCTTCGTCGAACTGACCGACTTTGAGCTCGCCTTGATGACCGCCGTATTGCCGCCCGCGATGCAGGCCGCAAGCACGCCGAGCGAAAGCAGGAACGGGAAGTTGAAGGGGCTGATGATGAGCGATGTGCCGTAGGGCATTTTGTACACCTTCGTCACCGTGCTCGGGAAGCACAGCATCCCGCTCATATGCACTTCCGGCTTCTCCCATTTTCGAAGCCCCCGGATCGTTTCATTGATCTCGAGGATGACGCTGCCGACGTCGCAGAAGTAGCCCTCGACGTCATGCCGCCCGAGGTCCTCATGCAGCGCCCTAAGGATCGGCACTTCGTACCGGGCGACCGCGTCTTTCAGCTTAGCGAGCATCGCGATCCGCCGCTCCACGGGGAGCGTCGCTCCTGTCCGGAAAAAAGCCTTCTGCGCATTTACGAGGCGGTGAATGTCTTCCGCGCTCCACTCTGTTTTACTCATATCGTTTTCCTTATGTGCAGTCGATGACGATCTTCACAACGTCCGGCGGGTTCTTTAGCGCCAGCTCCAGCGCCTTTTTATAGTCGTCCAGCTTGAAATGATGCGTCACGAAGCCGTCGACGCTCAGTTTCCCGTCGCGGATCCATTCCTGGACCAGATCGAAGGTGTAGAGCTTCCTGCCTTCCCATTCCTCCATGCCGTGCGAATCGATGCCGACGATGTGGAGTTCCTGCCACCAGACCGGCGTCTCGTCGAACCGGATCGGCCGCATATGATGGCCGATCTTGACCAGCGTTCCCCTGGCGCGCAGGAGCCGCACCGCGGTCGTGTTGGACCAGTCCCCGCCGATGCAGTCGTAGATCCGGTCGAAGCCGCCGAAGAAGTACTTGTTGCCCATCATGCCGGTATAGACTTCGCTGCCGCCGGTCGCCTCCGACGCCGCTTCGTACGGATCGCCCGCAAGGATATGGTCGGCGCCGAGCTTCAGGGCGAATTCCTGCTTGCTCTTCACCCGCTCCATGGCCCACACCTCGCAGTCCGGTTCGACGACCTTGATCGCCTGGACAATGCCGAGGCCGATGGTCCCGCAGCCCATGACGAGGATCTTTTCCCCTTTCTGCGGCCGCGCATAGAGCACGGAATGCACGGAGACGCAGGTGGGCTCGATCATGACCGCCTGTTCGTCGGTGATCTCATCGTAGACGTGCGCGAGCCCCTTCGCGGGATAGATGAAGGTATCGCTCCAGCCGGCGCCGGTCATCAGTTCCCCGTAGGGCGCCGGCGCGCCGAAATTGGTGCAGAAATTGTAGTTGCCCTCTTCGCAGTACGGACACCGCTTCCGGATCCCCTTGGAATCGCACCCGGCCATATAGGCGCGGATCGTCACACGGTCGCCGATCGCAAAATCCGTAACGCCTCCGCCGACTTCCGTGATGACGCCGACGTTTTCGTGCCCGAGGAACGTCCGCCTCGTGCCGGGGATCGGCTCCAGCGCGGAATCCGTGCCCGCCGTCGCCTTATAGAAGCTCACGTCCGTCCCGCACAGGCCGCAGGCGATGTTTCTCACCCGGACCCAGTCGTCGGCGGGCAGGGACGGCTCCGGAAGGTCCTTTTCATATTTTACCGCATTGAGTTTCGTAGACAAAAGCTTTTTTGCCGACGCTGCCGCGGCTTTCGTCGCAAGGATCTTCGGAATGTTCTTTTCAAAATATACGGTTTTCATTTCCGTCCCTCCTTACGTCAGCATGGCCTGCAGGACCGCCATGTAATCGTTGAGGTACAGCGCGTATTCGGGACTGCCGACGGTCTCTACGTAACCTTTCTCCGCGGCCTCCACGAACTCGGCTTCCTTCCCGAGCACCTTCAGCGCCCCTTCCAGGGAGAAGAAGTGGAACAGCACGAAGGGCGTGCGGCGCGTATACATGCCGTGGCCCGACTTGGAATTGCCCGCCTTGATACGGAGATAGCAGGCGATATAATCCGGGATCCCGTTGTGCTCGACCTGGAACTGGTAGATGCGGTCCGGCTGCCGCATGCAGAATTCCCGCATGCTCGGGTCGCCGAGCTTGTTGTACTGGCTCAGCGCCCGCGTGATCATGTAGAGGGAGCATTTCACCTTGAGCGCCCGCTCGCCGTCGTCCCGGAGCTTGTCGTTCGGCTTCGTCATGATCATAAGGCCGAGGAGGAGCGACAGGAATTTCGGGAGGATCGAGACCTTCCCTTTGATCGCCGGCATGGCAAGGCCGCCCTTTAAGATCGCGAGCATTTTGGCGACGGACGGAAAGGTCAGCGTAAGATCCGGCTTCTCCGCCGGCCCCTCCGCGACCGTGATCGTTCCCTTATCGAAGGTCATATTGCAGCAGAGGAGCTCCCCGTCGTTTTTCGCGCCGAACTGCACCACGCCGGAGAAATTGTGAAACTTTTTCTTTATCTCATAATTATCGTCCAGAAGGACCTGCATCGTCGGAAAGGCCGCGTTGAAGAACAGCCTTGCCGTCATGATCTCCTGTGGAGTTGCCGACATAAGACCA